>NZ_DFMZ01000132.1:906-17437 GCF_002375825.1 Aneurinibacillus sp. UBA3580 | reverse complement strand
GCATTCCTATCGAGGAATTTAAGACGGAGGATGCGCCTGAAGAGATTCGCCGTTCGCTCGGACTTCCCGCCGATGCGTTCGTCATCGGCACGGTCTCCCGCCTTGTCGCGGTCAAAGGGTTGACGGATTTGATGCAAGCGTTTATCCTGCTTGCAGAGGAACATCCCCGTGTTCACTGGTTGGTTATCGGAGACGGTCCGGAGAAAGGGCCGCTTGAGAATATGGCCAAGGAGGCCGGCATAAGCGATCGCGTACATTTTGCGGGATTCCGTCAGGATGTGCCGCGCTGCCTGCATGCGATGGATTTGTTCATCAGCCCTTCCTACTCGGAGGGTCTTGGCCTCTCCCTGCTCGAAGCAATGGCTGCCAAGAAGCCGGTTATCTCTACAATGGTCGGAGGCATTGCCGATTTTTTGGTCGATTATCTGAACGGACTGGTGATTCCAACGAAGAATCCCGAAGAGATTAAGCAGAATATCGTGATTCTAATGGAAGACGAAGACTTGCGCATGAAGCTTGCCGAGGCCGGGTACCGTACCGTGAAGGAAGAATACACGCTCACGCATATGGCGATGAAAACGAAAGAGCTCTATCGACAGCTCATTCGTGCAAATACGAAGTAAACCCGCTTGCGAAGCGGGTTTTTTCATTTGCCTGGGGTCTGTTGTACGAAAAATGCTTGTATGATATTCTAGGAAAGGTTATGCTAGAAGGAATTTTTTTGCGAGATGAATATAGGAGGAACAGGATTCCATGAAAATGATTGATCAAAAAGGAAGAATTTTTGGCGTCATTAACATTCTCGATTTATTTCTGATTCTGCTCTTAATCGGTGCCCTGATTTTTGCCGGGATTAAGTTTACGCAGGGCGATGAAGTAGTTTCAGGACCAAGAACGCAGAAAGAAGTAACGTACGTGCTGTATAACAGCGCTGAGCATCCCTTTGTTGTCGATCAAATTAAAAAGGGCGATGTTTTGAGAAACAAAGATAATAATGCCAAAATCGGCGAGGTCGTGTCCATTAAGAAACAGCCGGGCAAGGTTGCTGTAACGACCGCGGACGGACGCATGGTTATGTCCGACGTACCTGAGAAGTATTCCGTCTACATTACCGTAAAAACAAAAGCCAGCGTCTCAGGCGAAACCGCGGTCGGTGAAGACGGCAGTGCGCTGCTTACAGGAAGCAAGGTATCCGTTAAAGGACCGAAATACCTGATTGAAACGCTCATATCCGAAGTTAATTTAGGTGATAAGTGATGAATCAGCGCTCTTTTTCTTTCACGTTAAAAGATGCGCTCATTACCCTGTTGCTTATCGGAGCGGCATTCATTATCGCGTTAAAAGCGTCCATGGCAGGCAAATTGGTAATGCCGCACAAAGAAATGACCGTAACGGTTGCCATCGAAGGCCAATTGCCTTCTTTCCACAAATCAATCCGACCGGGAGATAAAATCTTCCAAAAAGGAGCGCTTCAGCCATTCGGTGAAGTCACAGCGGTCAAAGCGGTACCTGCAAAAAAATATCTTCCGGATACAACGACAGGAAAATACAGGCTTGCATCGTTCAAAGGTGAAGAAGACGTGTATCTAACGATAAAATCTTCCGGGTTTATTTCATTACACGGAAGCCCGATTATCGATAATACGTTCTTCCATCCGAATCTGTACCTGCCCGCTAAAACGGATCGCGCGGTATTCGCATCCAGGGTAATCAGCGTGGAATAAGAAGGTGAAAATGAATGAAGAAACCGTCGTTTTACGATTGGCTTGCCTATAAAACAGTGGACGGGCTTGTGGCGCTGATGAAGCTATTCTCGGAGCGGGCCGGACAGCATTCCTTGTTGTCCCGCCTAAAAGACCGGTGGCAGAATGTTCAGTGGCAATATGTATTCTGGACATTCTTCATCATGGTTTTTCTGCATGTCTATATTTTATTGTTCATGCAAAAGCTCGTGCTCATTATTGCCCTTGATCTCGTCGCAGCGGGACTCGTGCTGTTCGTAGGCCCGGAACGTCTCTGGCTTGCGATTCGCACAAGCATTCCCGGCAGGCTGCTCGCACAACTGTTCGACGTAAATAAGTAGGGAATCGGGAGTTCGATACCATGACGAAAACACGTCCGTTGATGCTGCTGGTGGCCGCTGCGCTGCTGACCATCGGCATCATCCAATATAAAATAGGAATGGCCGGCGAGTTCGTGCTGATGGGAGCGTTTCTTGCGATTACGCTATACAGGATGGAGTACGGGCTGTATTTGCTCGCTCTGTCTCTTCCCATTCTCACGTACCGCCCGCTGCTGGCTTTAATTCTTCTGTTTGTGCTCGTGCTGTTTGTTACGGCACAGGACTACGATAAACTAAAAGCCAATTTAAAAAACCATCTAAATCTGGCCGTATTCTTATTCCTGGCCATTCTGTTCATAACAGCCCTGACCTCGGCTAATGTGACGGAAAGCTTGATTCAATTTACGCTCTATTACTTTATCAGCTTTCTGCTCTACCTGCTGCTGGTCATGAAGCTGGATTCACGCGAGACGCTGTACCGCTTCATCGTCTGCCTTATTTTATCGGCCAGCCTGGTGTCGATATATGGCGTGTACCAGTATTTCACGCTTCAATTTACGACGGCGGCATGGGTGGACATAAGTCAGAATCCGGGAATCAGCAAGCGGATTTTTGCCACATTCGAAAATCCAAACCTGTTTGTACAGTATTTGATTATGATTTTGCCGCTGAACTTTGCACTGCTCTTTTATGCCAAGTCGCTCGGCAACCGTGTTCTGTTCGCCCTTCAGTTCGGCCTTATCTCGCTCGCGGTCGTATTAACGTTCTCGCGCGGTGGCTGGCTCGCCCTATTTGTAGGACTGGGTATTCTGGCGACGATGATTAGCCGGCGCCTACTAATCGTGGGACTTATCGCGGTGGCCGTCGGAGTTAACTTCCTGCCGGATGCGATTATTGCACGGATTCAATCGATTGCCAATCCGCAGTCCGACTCATCGAGTTCGTATCGTCTTCAGATGTGGCAATCCGCATTTGCGATGATTCGCGATTACTGGGTAACGGGCATCGGCTCAGACCTGACGACGTTCAAAAAAGTATACACTGATTATATGATGCCCGGTGTGCGGGTAAACCACTTCCACAATATTTATATTATGAACTTTGTAACAGGTGGAATTCTGGCCATATTGCTATTGTTCTACATGTTTTATCAAAGCTTCCGCACAGCCGTGGTCAGCTTATTCATGAATGACGGCAAAGATAAACTGCTTTCGTATATCGCCAAAGGCGGGATTGCGTCCGTGATTGCCATCGGCATCGCGGGACTAACTGAGGATGTGTGGCATCAGTACCGGGTAGATTTCATGTTCTGGATTCTGCTTGCCATTCTATCTGTCGTCTACAACCTCGCCCGCGCAAGGAAGGAGCACGTGCAAGAATGAGAAAAACAAAATCCGTAGCCGAAATCGGCGTATATCCCCCCCCCGCCGGGGGGATTTCTGTTCATGTGGAGCGCCTGTGCGACCGCCTGGAGCAGAAAGAGATTCCGTTCATCATTTATGACGGGAACGGGGAGAACGGCGAGAAAAACCGTGCCGTCGTGCCGATTCCGGAAATCGAAAAATGGTCCTGGAAATATTTTTTTCAAAAAAATGAAGATATTATTCATAATCATTTTTTGCGCTGGCAGATACGCTTTACGCTTTCGCTGCTCAAACTGAAAGGGAAAAAAGTTGTGCATACGGTTCACAGCTTGCGCAATGACGGTGGGCAATTGGGCTTCGTACAGCGAATGATGGTGTACCTGACCGGTATGCTTTCCGATCATTTCATAGCGGTGAGTGAAGAAGTGAAGGAAAAGCTCCTGGAGCTTCGGATTCCGGAGCGGAAAATCTCCGTCATTCCTGCGTTCATTCCCCCGACAACTGACCCGGAAGCCGACTTAAAACGAATTCCTGGTTATGTCCTGGAATTATTCGATCGATGCCCGCAGACCATCGTGGCAAACGGCGGCGTAGGCAACCTGTATAACGGGAACGAGCTGTATGGACTGGATTTGTGCATTGACATGTTCAGCAAGCTGGCGCGTGAAAACAAGCACCTCGGTTTCGTGTACTGCATTACCCACGTGATAGACAATGATTTGCTGGAACGATATGAGGAACGTATTGCGGCACATGGATTGGAAGAGAGATTTTTGCTTGTGTACGAGAAAATTCCTTTCTACCCGCTCATCCAGAAAGCCTCCCTGTTTGTCCGTCCGACGGTCAGCGACGGGGACGCTATTTCCATTCGCGAGGCGCTGTATCTCGGTACGCCTACCGTGGCCAGCGACGCAGTAAAGCGACCGAACGGGGTCGTAACATTCGTCAACCGGGACGCTGAAGACTTCATCAAAGCTTGCCGTGAAGTACTGCATGCACCGCCGCAAAATTTGCTTCAATACAAGGAAGAGCAGGAGCAGTATATCGAACAATTGTTGGAGGTTTTACTATATAGATAACGTTTGATGTTTCGACATTTGTATGGTGGTATGAGCTAAGAGAAAAAGAGGAGGAAAGAAGGAGCGATTCTGGTGAGGGAAAAAGCGATCGCTTTTTTCTACCGTTAGCTCGTTTTTCCCTCTTTTCTTCCTTCACTCTATGAACGAATGTTGGGATAGTAAGTATAGATTTATATAGTCTTAAGCTCTTTTACCAGAAGAGAAAGCCGATGAATGCCTTCCTCCAGTTCTTGAGGTGAAGCATACGCGTAGGAGAGGCGGATGTGATGGCGTTCTTCCGGATGGTAGATGGTGCCCGGGTTAAGAAGAATGCCCTGACGCAACGCTTTATCAAAGAGCCGGGGCATGGAAACATCGGGAATAAGACGCAGCCAGATATAAAACCCGCCGCCGGGTATGTCCCACTCCGCCAATCCTTTCATATGCCTGGAAAGCGCCCCGACGGCTTGTTCTCTGCGCATCCGCAGCTTATCCCGGACCTGCATAACATGTTCTTCATATAAACCGCTCGAAAGCCATTCGTATGCCACCGACTGTGATAACGAGCTGGAACCATAATCGGTCTGCATCTTAATATCGGCCAGCCTCCGGATGACCGGCTCCGGACCGATAAGCCAGCCGATTCGAAGACCTGGACTCAATGTCTTCGATAAGCTCCCCATATATAAAACAAGACCGTTCTTGTCCCCTGCCTTTAACGGAGCCGGGGGCTGCTCATCCAACCAAAGTTCTCCGTATACGTCATCTTCGATTACAGGCAAACGTTCTCGCTCACACGCTGTAAGAAGCTGTTTTCTTGTCTCCTCCTCCATTAACCGTCCTGTCGGATTATGAAAAGAAGGAATCGTATACAAAAGCAAAGCACCTGATTTTTTCTTATAGTGCGAAAGTGTGGTGTCTACGGGTCCGGGAGCATTCATTTCCGGCATGCCAAAAAGCTGTATTCCGGCGGATTGGAATACCCGTACGGAATACAGATAGGAAGGTTTCTCAAGCAGTACGGCCGCGCCTTGAGGAAGCAGGCCTACCGAAATTAAATGCAGCGCTTGAAGCGCTCCCGATACGATCAAAACGGAAGATGGGGATGTCTGGATACCGAGCGATGCAACATGACGGCATACCGCCTGGCGCAGCTCGTATAATCCCTGTGGTTCTTCATACCCGAACGATTTTATCCGTTTCGCCGTCCGGGCCAACACTTCCTTCATCATGGAAGAAGGAAACATATCCGGTGCTATTTCTCCCGTTCCCAGCCGAATGATACCTGGAACGAACTCCTCTTCATTAATACGCTGAATCATGGATAGATTCGGCCTATAAACACCGGACTGAACATACGCATGCCAATCCGGCGGTTTGGCGGAAGCCAGCAGCATCCATGTATTATTGATGACACGTGTACCGCTTCCCCGCTTTCCTTGAATCAACCCTTCCGCAGCCAGCTCGGCAAACGCGGCCGTAACGGTGCTGCGGTTTACACCCAGTTGTTCCGCGAGCGCCCGTTCCGTCGGAATTCGAAACCCGATCGGCCACTCTCCATGCGCAATCTTTTCCTTTATGTACGCAATGATTTGCTTATAGACGGGTGTATCGGCCTCGGGGTTCGGTCTCCATTCACTATTCCTCATCCTCTCTTCCCCCTCGTTCAATGAATCGGACAAATTGGCTGGTATCTCCCCTATTCAATTGGCCGGAGACATCCTTCCAGTAAGGCTCTATAATCAACGTATCATATTTTTTATGTAAATATCTTGATACGGAGGGATATATAATGTTGCAGGCCTTCTTGCACGGCATGGTCCTGGCATTCGGGCTCATTCTGCCGTTGGGAGCACAGAATGTATTCGTATTCTCACAGGGAGCGACGCAACCGTCACTAGTACGGGCACTTCCGGTCATTCTGACAGCCTCGCTGTGCGATACGATTCTGATTGCGCTGGCAGTGCTGGGCGTGTCACTGATTGTACTCACATTCACCTGGCTTAAAACGCTGCTGTTCGCCATCGGTGTCCTCTTTCTGCTTTATATGGGATGGACTACCTGGCACAGCGGTAGCCAAATAAAAAACGGCGAACAGAATAGCCTGCCGCCGAAAAAACAAGTCATGTTCGCCGCTTCGGTATCGTTGTTAAATCCTCATGCCATTCTCGACACCATCGGCGTCATCGGTACAAGTTCCCTGGCGTATACCGGAAGTGAAAAATGGGCGTTTGCCGTCTCCTGCATCCTCATCTCCTATCTCTGGTTCTTCGGTCTTGCCATCGCCGGCCGTACACTTGGTACACTGGACCGGACGGGACGCTGGATGAAAGCAATCAATCGTACCTCCGCCTTGCTCATCTGGGGTGTCGCCTGCGTTCTGGCCGCTCAACTGGTTACCGCTTTGCTGTAAGCAGTTCATCCATCAGCTCCCCGAGCATGCGTGCCTGCACCTGGCGGTTGTAGATTGACAGGTCCCCTTCCTCCGCCCGCCGCAGCATCTCCGCCGCACGGTCCTTCTGTTTGGGGTTCTTCTTCCACTGCTCGTACATAGTAAGGAATGCCCGCTTAATCTCTGCTTTATTAAGCGGGTCAACTACCTGTCCCAGCTCGAATTTACGAATAATCTTCGTCGACTCCCCTTCCACTGACAGGGCGAGAATTGGATGGCCGATTGCCATATATTCATACAGCTTGCCGGGAATATAGACGCCCGACCCCGGTGCAGTATCTCCGATGAGCATGAGGACATCAGCACTTTTCATCATGACAAGCGCTTCCTTGTGCGGCAGGTTCCCCATAATCTCCACCACATCTTCAAGGTTTAACCGGTGCACGCAATCGATATTATCGCTATAGCCCGGATAATCGAACACACCGGCAAAGCGCAATAGAATTTCGTCCCGCTTTATTTCTCCTTCTTCAATCAGCTCTGCCACCGCCTCCAATAGTAGACGAGGATTGCGCTCTTTATAAAAAATGCCCGGATAGGCAAGCGTAAACTTTCCATCCTCCGGCGACTCCGCAATGTCTTTGTAGTCTTCCGGATCGAATCCGTTATGGATAACTTCAATGCGCTGAATCTCTTTGCCGAATTTTTGTTTGAAATTCTCAGCGAACCCGTACGTAACCGTTGTTACCGCATCGGACTCCTTCATGACGCTGCGCTCCATCCGCTCCTCCCATGCTTCGCGCCAGGCCACGCCCGAACGGTGCATATTCTGCGTCCACGGATCACGGAAATCGGCAATCCAGGTAACCCCTGTTTTCCGCTTGATGCTGCGGGCCACGAGGTGGTTAGTGTATGGGCCGGATGTGGAAAACATAACCGGAATGCTATGCTTTTTGATAATCTCAGCTCCCATTTTGGCCGCAAACGGAAGCCAGCCAATCATGTCGTCCGGGATCATCACTGTATTTTTCACTTTTTTAAGCAGCGGCACGATCCGCTGCTTGATGGCCTGCTTTAATCCGCCACCTCCGGCAGGATTGACTGCTGCACTCTTTTGTCCGCCGCTTTGTTTAGGCGCCTCTTTCTGCGTCGGGCGGATCGCCTGGACAAGATTAACCTCTTTGGCCCGGTGTATGATAACATTGGATGGCAGCTGGCGCAGAAGGGATTCATCTTTTGTGGCATGATATGTATGATCTACGGTCAGTACGTGCACTTCCCAGCCGCCTTCAGCCAGGTACCTGGCCATCTTCAGCGCGCGCGGCACGCCGCCTCCGCCAATCGGTGGAAACAGATAGGCCACCAGCAGCATTTTTTTATTCGCCTTCATCCTCTGAAACATCCTTTCATAAGGAAAACGAGACGCCAGATGAGAGAATCTGCGCTGTCTCGTTTTCTCGCCTTCTTGCTATTATGGTTCCCCTTTTTAGATGCGAACAAGCACCGCTTTTTCAGTCACACTGCGCGGCACGCGATTTTTGCCGTCCAGAATGACCGGCTTTTCTTTCATTTGACCAATAATTTCGTTCCAGTCAATCTCAAGGAACTCTTCCTGCACGGTGACATAAACAAGCGCATCGGCGTCTTTAACGGCTTCCTGAAGGCTTGACACTTTATAGTCATACGCGCTCGGAACGGCCGGATCATAGGCTGCAACCGAAGCCCCTGCTTCCTGCAGCAGCTGTACAAGATAGTGCGGCGGACTGATGCGGTCGTCGTTCGAGAAATCTTTCATTGCAAGACCAAGAACGGCTACTTTGCTTCCGCCAAGCGTTTTCCCCTGCTTGTTCAGCTCGTCTTCGACCATCTGTACAAGCACCTCCGGCACACTGTCATTAATCTGACGTGCCGTCTCCAACAGGTGAAGGTTAACGCCGACTTCCTTCGCCTTCGGCAGCAGATAATACAGCGCATTCGGCAGACAGTAACCGCCTACGCCGGGACCCGGTGTAAGCAGGTTGACCCGTGTATGGGTATTGGCAACGCGGATAAGTTCAAATGTATCGATGCCGGCTTTCTCCGCGAAACGGGCGAACTGCTGTACCATCGCGATATTGACGTCACGTTGTACGTTTTCGATAACTTTAGACGTCTCCACAACTTTAATATCGGAGATGGTGACTTCCGCTTCCGTTACAAAAGTCAGCACTTCAAGGGCACGCTGTGCACTTGCCTCGTTAATGCCACCCAGTGCAAGCGGCATGTGAATGAATTCTTCGAATGCGCGGCCTTCCGCAATCCGCTCTGATGCGTACGCAAGATAGAAATCTTCGCCCGCAACAAGCCCGCTCTTCTCAAGCAGCGGTTTAACGAGTTCTTCCGTTGTGCCCGGAATTACTGTGCTGCGCAGAATGACTGTATCCCCTTTTTTCAGCACCTGTGCAAGCGCCTCGCACGCGCCCGTTAAATAATGCATTTCCGGGTCCCCGTCTTTTACCGGAATGCCGACCGTAATGATATAGTGATCGACTTTGGCAGCCGCTTCTTCGTAGCTCGTCGTGGCCATAAAGCGTCCGGCCGCAATCTGCTCCTGCAGAATCTGTGCGAGCGACTTGCCCTCGAAATATTCAAGATGGTGGGATTTTCCTTCATTAATCTCTTTTACAAGTGCTTCACTTACATCAATCCCAACCACGTTTGCCCCTTTGCGGGCATAGCTTAACGACAAAGGCAGGCCAATAAACCCCAGGCCAATGACAGCAATGTTCAACGATTTTTCCATGACTATCTCCTCCGACTTCTCGGTTCAAATCCACACATATAAACGTAACTATTTTAGCACAAACATAAGAAAAGAGCGATTGTTATCCCTCGCTCTTCTTCCTATAACGCTATCGAAATACGGCGAAATATAAAATGCCGGCAAGAATGAACAGCACAGCCAGCGTGGTCAGGATTTTCGCTAATCTGTCCAGCATCTCGACTCCCCCTTGACTCACATCCCGGGCGCTTCTGCCATTATACACTACCCGGTTTTACACGGCAACGAACCGATCTGATCTTCCGCCATTACCTAAGGATGCTTGCACCAATCACATAAGAGACTCCGATAGAGATGACCATCGACAGCAAGCCGACAGCACGATTGTCGGCGGCAATCTCTTCATCCACTTTAAACATCGGAGTTAAAAACTCAAATGTAAAATAGGCAACGAGCAGAAGCAGAAATCCATACGAACTCCAGAGAAGCGTATGACCAATCCCGTCATTGTGCTCGATCGCGTGCCGGATGATATTACAGATACCGAAAATTTTGCCGCCGGTCGCCATGGCGACCGATACGTTGCCGCGTTTAATCTCGTCCCAGTCCTTATAGGTCGTAACCATTTCGAATACGGCCAGGAAGATAATGACCGCAAGCAGTGCCGCCGCAAAATAAGCGGCCGTTAATACATACGGATTCGAAAAAATAACCAATCCGCTCCCTCCTCCACCATCAATAAGCCGCACTTGCCGCCGCTTTTCTACATATACGCCAAAGCACCCGATCGGGTTTCACTGCCGTATGGTTATTTCAACTCTACGACAGTAGCACCCAATCCGCCTTCGCCCTGTCCGCCCCAACGAAATGACTTGACCAGACGGTGGTTGCGCAGGTATTTTTGAATCCCTAGCCCGAGCGCACCTGTTCCTTTGCCGTGAATAATCGAGACTTGATTCAGGCCGTCAAGAATGGCCTCATCGAGATATTTATCGATTTGAATAATCGCATCCTCTACCGTATTGCCCCGCACATCAAGCTCCATGCGCACCGGGTCGCGTGCCGAGCGAATTTTGGTAATCTGCTGTGTGACCTGCGGTTTGGCCGATCTCAGCTTTTCCAAATTGTCGGCTTTTACGTTCATTTTTACAATGCCGATTTGTACCTGAAATTCTTTATCGCTGACTTTGCCGACAATCTCGCCTTTCTGGTTGAAGGAAAGCACACGTACCTCATCGCCCACTTCCAGCGGCTGCTGGTTAAGCGGCACGCCTGCTTTCTTCGGTTTTTTCTTTTTACGCAGTGTCGGTGAAGCTTCTTCCAAGCGTTTGCGCGCCTCAATTAACTTATGTTCTTTGATGCCGGCCCGCTCTTCCCTGGCAATTTGCCGCAGCTCGGCGATAATCGTCTCCGCTTCTTTGCGAGCTTTTTCCACAGCCGTGCGCGCTTCTTCTTCTGCCTGCTGATAGAGCCTGTCTTTTTTCTCGTCCAGGTTTGCCAGTTCGCGCTCCAATTCCCGGCGTTCCCGTTCCAGTTCAGCCCGCAGTTGCTCGACCTCCCGGCGCTCCGCCTCCGCTCTGCGCTGGTTTTCTTCAAGCGATGCAATCATCGTGTCGATTTCCGTTTCTTCTGTTTTCACAAAATTGCGCGCCTGGGCCAGAATGTTCTCCGGCAGACCGAGTCGCGACGCAATGGCGAATGCATTCGAGCGGCCCGGAATGCCGACCAACAGACGATAGGTCGGACGGAGCGTCACTTCGTCGAATTCGACGCTCGCATTGACAATCTGCGGGCGATCATAAGCATACGCCTTCAATTCGCTATAGTGTGTCGTTGCTACCAACCGTGCGCCGCGTTGATGAACATAATCGATAATCGCCATCGCAAGCGCCGCCCCTTCGGTCGGATCAGTGCCGGCGCCCAGCTCGTCGAACAGCACAAGGCTACGGTTGTTTACATGCTGCAGAATATGCGAAATGTTGGTCATATGGCTTGAGAATGTACTCAGGCTCTGCTCGATGCTCTGCTCATCCCCAATATCGGCATAAACACCTTCAAAAACCGCCATCTCTGAACCCTCATCTGCCGGAATCTGCAGGCCGGCCATTGCCATAAGCGAGAACAAACCGACCGTTTTCAGCGATACGGTTTTCCCCCCGGTGTTCGGACCGGTTACAACGATTGCCGTATAGTCCCTGCCAAGCTCTACGTCAATCGGCACGACTTGACTTGCCGGAATAAGCGGATGGCGTCCTTTTTTAATGCGCAGATAGCCGTTATCGTTAATAACCGGTTGTACAGCTTTAAGCGTATGTGCGTATGACGCCTTGGCGAAAATAAAATCGGCTTCCGCCAGGCATTCCACATTATGCAGCAGCACCTCTGATACTTCCGCTACTTTCGCCGAGAGCGAAAGCAGAATCTTCTCTACTTCGCGTTCTTCTTTCATCTTTAACTCACGAAGCTCGTTGCTGATATTGACGACCACCTGCGGCTCGACGAACAGCGTCGCGCCGGATGCGGACTGGTCGTGTACAATCCCGCCAAACACATGACGGTACTCCTGTTTAACCGGAATGACGAACCGGTCATTACGAATGGTGACAATCGGCTCCTGAAGCATTTTTTGTGTACTGCTGTTGCGAATCATCTGCTCCAGCCGCTCACGGATGCGCTTCTCCGCGCCGCGAATCTGCCCGCGCACCTGTGAAAGCGCCGGACTTGCCGAATCCATCACCATACCGTTCTCGTCGATGGCACGGTTAATCTCATTCTCTATTCCTTGCAGGCGTTCAACCCGGTTTAGCAATTCTTCGAGCAGGGGCAGCGGTTCCTGTTCAACAATCGATGCAATGAATGCTTTCAGACGGCCGCCGCCGTAAAGCGTAGAGGCAATATCCAGAAGCTCCGCCGCATTCAGCATTCCTCCCATAGCGGCCCGCTTACATGCCGGTCGGATATCGCGGATACCGCCCAGCGGAACACTGCCGCGCAGGCGCAGGACGGTACTCCCTTCATAGGTTGCCTGTTGACGGCGCTGCACTTCTTCATAGTTCGTAGAAGGAGTAAGCGCTTCTACTTTTTCTCTTCCCAGTGAGGAAGAGGCATGGGTTGAGAGTTGTTCGATTATTTTATCGAATTCAAGCGTTGTAAACGTACGTGCTTCCAAAAGAAATCTCCTCTCAATATAAATCAATCTTGATGGAATGGCATTCTTTGTAGTTGATTGATCCTTACATTAGTATACGTGTCAAACCGTTAACGACATGTTTTAATGTCAAGCCGTAATTATTATACCATTTCATGCAAGGAAAGGAGAATTCCCGCCTGTCTTCAAGTTAGTATTCGGACTTTATCAGCACTTTCTCCGCTTCACTCATACCGGCATATCGCTGCATAAAAAAATAGACGCCGACAATCGCAATCGGATACAGGACGGACCAGCCTACAAACGGAAAAACTCCAAGCGTAAGAATGAAAGAAATCCAACTGATCCCTACTCCCAACCGGCTTCCCCGCAGCAGTCGAACGCCTGCCGCACAGCCGCCTAGATATGTCAAAATAAATGTCGCGTTTGGAAACTGAATCAATGTCGTCAGCGATACGGCGCCGATTCCATACAGCGCAAGGATAAGCACAAAGCATCCTGCCAGAAAAGCCAGCCCTCCCGTCGGGGTCGCATAACGTCCGGACATTCTGCCCAATGCCTTTGGCGCTTTTCCCTCATTCGCCAGTGCAAAAGCAAGCCGGGACGCTGCACCCGTATAGGCAATAATTGTCGCCGTACAAATGAACATCCCTGTGATTCCGACGACAGCCGCCCCGCCTGTGCCAAGCAGATGTCCTACCACCAGCACCAGCGAAGCGGACGAATCAGACGCTCCGTAACTGTGCGTACCAACGGTGGCAAGCGCGGTGAGAAAGTATAACAGCCCAACCAGCACCGCCGCGATGGTCACGCCTTTAATCGCTTCACGCTGCGGATCCACGAACTCTTCCGACAGATGCGACACGGCTTCCCAGCCGATAAAACACCAGAACAGAATCGCCGCCGCCTGGCCGACGCTTACCCAACCATGCGGCAGAAACGGAGTAAAGTGGACTGCCTCAATACTGGGCATAGAGCCTGCCACCGCAAACAGCAGCACAGCGATAATGGCGAGTACGACAGCCACCTGCATCTGCCCGGCTACCTTCATTCCGAAATAATTAAGCAAAAGCCCTGTTGCCAGCATCAGGGCGGCAATACCTATCTTCCATCCCTCTGCCAGTTCAAAGGCTGCCGTCATATAACCGGCTCCTGTGAGCGCGGCTACCGGAGCGCCTATTGGTACCGAGGCCAGAAAAAACCACCCGGTTAATGCTCCCGCCTTCGTACCGAATGCGCGTGACACAAAATACGCCACTCCGCCCGCATTCGGAAATCGGGCCGATAGAAGCCCCATCACCAACGCCATGGGCAGTACCAGTAGCGTCATTAACCCCCAGGCCAGAAGCGAAGCCGGACCGGCTATTTCCGCGGCAAGTCCCGGTACGAGCAGCACCCCGGAACCAAGCACCGCGCCTACATACAGCGCTACCGCCTGCGGCAGGCCGATTGTTTTTATCATTTTCCCCTTTGTTCCCATCTTTCCTGCTCTCCTTCTCTTTCATTTCTTCTTGCATTTGCCCCTATCGTAGCAGATAATAAATCCATCAGTAAAACAGATAGATAAGATAGAAATCATCTAAAAAACCGATGGGAGGCAAAAAAGAGATGGAACTGCGCCATCTGCATACATTTAAAACCGTGGCGGAAACCAAAGGATTTACAAAAGCGGCCGAAATGCTTTCCTATGCACAATCCAGCGTCACTGCCCAGATTCAAGCACTGGAAGAAGAGCTGGGGACGAAGCTTTTTGACAGGCTTGGTAAAAAGATCGTTCTCACTACCGCTGGCGAGAAGCTACTCTCGTACGCTTCGCAAATTCTCGAACTGCATGACAATGCCGTTCAGGAACTGACCGCAGGCAGCGTTCCGGCTGGAACGCTTACCATCGGTGCCCCCGAATCGCTGGCCGCCTTTCGTCTGCCGGCGATTATCCGCGAATACACCAGCCTATACCCTCAGGTAAAAATCATCCTGCGGCCCGGGGTATGCTGGGAGCTGCGCAGCCTCGCGCGCAGCGGAGAGCTTGACATCGTATTTCTTCTGGAACCGGAAGTTCAGGAGCATGATTTGCATATCGAAACGCTTGTCATCGAGAAAATGGCGATTGTCGCACCGCCGGATCATCCGCTCGCCCTGCGTTCCGTTATCGAAGCGGAAGATTTAAAAGAAGAGACGTTGCTGCACACCGAGCCGGGTTGCAGCTACCGTACGCTATTTGAGAAGCATCTGAACAGCTGTGGCGTATTCCCGGGTACCGACCTGGAATTCTGGAGCATCGAAGCGATCAAAAATTGCGTCATGTCAGGCCTGGGGCTGTCCTTTTTGCCTCTTATTACAGTAGAAAAAGAGATTGCCGAAGGCAAGCTGAAAGCGCTGCAGTGGAATGACGAGCCATGCCGGGTTGCCACCCAAATAGCCTACCACAAGAAGAAGTGGCTTTCCCCGGCCCTGCAGGAGTTTCTCAGGCTGGTGAAGCAGCATGCGCGATTCTGGAACGAAAGAGCATCCGCCTGCTCTTCCAGCCAGACGATTTGACAGTGAAGTAAGAAAGGCCACCACGAATGTGACGGCCTTTCTTGTGCGTACTACAATGAATTTGTATTTTCGCTTGTCGTTGATAACGGATTTTGTATCATTTCTTTTACCCATTGCGCCAGGTCGGAGGAGTACGTAGTAGCATACGAAGCGAACAGCGACGTATCCAGGGTCTGCTGCACAGTCGGAATCGGCAGCAGAGAAGCCACAGCCAAAATGATAAACAGAATCAGCCCGTTTTTCACTGCGCCGACGATTCCACCTGCAAGCCGGTTCACAATGGATAGACCCGGCAGCTTCGTAATTCTGTCCAAGAAGCCCCCGACCAGGCGTACGGCAAGACCCGTAGCAAATGCCAGCAATGCAAATGCAACGATATTATAGATCGCATGCTGCACAATCGGAAAACCAGCAACAGCCCCAAACGATCCACTCGCTTCTGCACTGGACAGAGGAACCCATTCCGCAAGCTTGGCCGCTACCGGACGATAGTACATAAAGGCGACCACAAACGAAGCGATAAAACTGGCGACGCGCACCAGCTGGCCGATCAGGCCTGTTCTGTACCCACGCCATACGCTCAACACCAGTAATACCAGTATGACGATATCGAGAATATTCATGCTGATCTACTCCTTGTCCGCTTCCCGCTCCTCTTCCTCTTCTTCGTGCTCCGCGTCTTCTTCCATTTCTTTTGATGCTTTCTCTAGCAGTTTAATCAACTCTTCATATTCCATACGCAGCCGGAAATACTCATCAGCCATATTAAGCGCCGCAAGTACCGCCAGTTTATTCGTATCCAGCCGGGGATTGCCTGCGGCGATTTGCCGCATTTTATCGTCCACATACCCTGCGATCATGCGCATGTGGGACGAGCTACTGTCCCCTTTCATGGTGTAGTATTGTCCATATATTTCAACGACCACTCGTTCTTTATTCTGTCCTGACACACTACGTCCTCCTCACGTCCTTGTACATAACTATATTGTACACAATACCATAAATAAAGAAAGCGGTGGAAACGAAAAGGGGATGGTAAAACGAACGAGGAGAGAAGCCCGCGGACGTTTCTCCTCGTTCGCGGGTGGAAGGAAAAAAAGAGAAGAAAACAAGGAGAGGATTTCAATGTAGAAAAAGGCAGTCGCCTTTTTCTTCCCTGGATCTTATCTTCTCTTTCTCTCCTTCTTTCCTCACGATTTTCACAGAAA
>NZ_DFMZ01000132.1:337-809 GCF_002375825.1 Aneurinibacillus sp. UBA3580 | reverse complement strand
CTCACGATTTTCACAGAAAAAGAAGGAGACATCTCTCGCCGTCTCCTCCTTCTTCCTAACGATTAGCCGCGCAATTCGGCTCCGCATTCGGCGGCCAGAGCCTCTACTACTCTACCGTGCGCCGCCTGTATTTCTTCGTCGGTCAATGTACGTTCCGGATCACGGTACGTGCAGGACAGCGCGACGCTTTTCTTATTCTCGCCAAGCCTGTCGTCTACGTACACGTCAAAAATGCGTACCGATTCCAGCCATTCGCCGGCGGATGCTTCGATAACTTTCTGAAGGTCTCCTGCGCTGACACTGCGGTCAACCACAACCGCAATATCACGGCTGATGGCGGGATACTTCGGCAGCGGTATCATCCCCTGGTGCATCGTCGAAAGCTCAAGCAGCAAATCAGCGTCCAGTTGAAATACGTATGTCTCATCTACGTCATATTTCTGCTGAGTAGCCGGATGAACCTGACCAAGAT
>NZ_DFMZ01000132.1:0-219 GCF_002375825.1 Aneurinibacillus sp. UBA3580 | reverse complement strand
CCCGGCTGGCCGCCCCTGCAAAACAAGCTGCGCCGTTCTTCCGGGATGCATGCCTTTTAAGTCTTTTGCAGGGCGGTATTCAATCCCCGTAATGCCCAGGCGGTTCAACAGCACGTCCAGGATCCCTTTCACGAGGTAGAAATCCACCGGCTCCGCTTTCTGCTGCCAGTGCGGTCCTACCCAGTTGCCGGTCAGAAGGCCTGCCAGCGTCAAACGCTC
>NZ_DFMZ01000133.1:0-4843 GCF_002375825.1 Aneurinibacillus sp. UBA3580 | reverse complement strand
CATTCTTTCCTCTCTTTTCCTTCATATCGCAAAAGTCAGCCGTCTTGCCTTCGATTTTCATCCCTGGGTTGCGGCTGAATGCCATGGTGATTTTATCTCAATTAAAGACCAGCCGTAAATCAATCTCCAAATCTTCAAAGAGCGTGACACGGAGCATGTCTTTATTTCCAAAAACGCCGCTCAATATATATCTCTCATCATCCAGTATAAAAACTTCTACTGTCTGAAGCAGAGGGTCGACAATCCAATACTCTTTAACTCCTACACGTTCATAAAGTTTATATTTTAACCATCTGTCCTGTTTTCCTGTGGCTGGTGAGAGGATTTCGACAACTAAATCAGGCGTTCCTTTGCATCCCCTATCGTCCAACTTGCTGTCATCGCATACGACTGTCAAATCTGGCTGTACAACATTTACGATCTGCTCATCCGATTTGTCCTCAGCAAAAAGACGGACATCAAAAGGAGCAATATAGGACCTGCATGGCTTGCCGACAAGATAGTTGGCGAACTGTCTTGAAAGCTCTCCCAATACTTCCTGGTGCTTGCGTGAAGGTGCCGGACTCATCGCATACGGAACTCCGTCAACCAATTCCCAGCGCTCATCATTCGTCCAATTTAGATAATCGGCGTATGTGTATCTGCGATTAGAGTCAAAACGGGATAATGTCGCATCGCTCATAGTTCCGCCCCTTTTCAGGTTTTTGTTATTTTCATTTTATCACATTGTCGTCGAACATATTGCTACACTATACCGTTGCCTTCTCTCCATTCGTAAGCAAAGAAAAACGCCCGCGCGTTTTTCGTACGCTTCTGCTTCTTTGCAGAAAACACTAACGTATTTTTTCCCTGTTCCTCTTTCCATGTTGACACAACCAAAGAAATAAGATATCCTCAACTAGAACGGAAGACCCTTATATCCCGAGCAGGCGGAGGGACTGGCCCGATGAAGCCCGGCAACCACACCGCTACCCTTAAGGAAGAAGGCGCAGACAAGCTCTAGCTAGCAGGACGCTTTCTGGGCGCGATGAACGGTGCTAACCAGCAGAACGGTATGCGGATACATACTTGTGTCTGGAAGATAAAGGGCAAAGAATGAGTAAAAAATCGACCCTTTTCCAGGACATAGTAGAATGGAAAAGGTTTTTTTACTGCTTTGCGACAGGTTTGGGGAGGGAGTACCGTATCTTGGTAAGACCATCCATTAATTATGGTTTATAAGGAGGTACGTGAATATGGCGCTGAAAAAAGGCCGTCATCTCTTCACATCAGAATCGGTTACAGAGGGCCATCCCGATAAGATTTGTGACCAGATCTCTGATGCTATTCTCGATGCAATTCTTGACAAAGACCCGAATGCTCGCGTAGCGGCAGAGACATCTGTCACGACAGGTATGGTACTCGTAGCCGGCGAGATTACGACAAGTTGCTATGTGGATATCCCGAAAGTAGTTCGCGAAACCATCCGTGAAATCGGATATACTCGCGCAAAATTCGGCTTTGATGCTGACACTTGCGCGGTTTTAACTTCTATCGATGAGCAATCTCCTGACATTGCACAGGGCGTCGATCAGGCGCTTGAAGCGCGCGAAGGTCAAATGACGGATGAGCAAATCGAAGCAATTGGCGCCGGTGACCAGGGCTTAATGTTTGGCTTCGCCTGCAACGAGACGCCGGAATTGATGCCGCTTCCGATTTCCCTGGCTCATAAGTTGTCCCGTCGTCTGACGGAAGTTCGCAAAAACGGTACACTTGAGTACCTCCGCCCGGACGGAAAAACGCAAGTGACGATTGAATACGAAGGAGATAAGCCGGTACGCGTAGATACCATCGTTATCTCCACGCAGCATGACCCGGCGGTAACGCTTGAGCAAATCCAGAGCGACCTGAAAGAACATGTTATCAAACCGATCGTTCCGGAAGAGTTCCTTGATGAGAACACGAAGTATTTTATCAACCCGACCGGCCGCTTCGTTATCGGCGGACCGCAGGGCGACGCAGGACTTACCGGACGTAAGATTATCGTTGATACGTACGGCGGATACGCTCGTCACGGCGGCGGCGCCTTCTCCGGCAAGGATCCGACAAAGGTTGACCGCTCCGGCGCGTACGCAGCACGCTACGTGGCGAAGAACATTGTTGCAGCAGGACTGGCAGAGAAGTGTGAAGTTCAAGTGGCTTATGCGATTGGTGTAGCACAGCCTGTTTCCATCAGCGTTGATACGTTCGGTACAGGCAAAGTGGACGAAGATATCCTCGTTCAGCTTGTTCGCAAGCATTTTGACCTTCGTCCGGCAGGAATCATTAAGCAGCTCGACTTGCGCCGTCCGATGTACCGCGGAACCGCTGCTTATGGACATTTTGGACGTAATGACCTAAATGTACCATGGGAGCAAACGGACAAGGCGGAAATCCTTAAGAAAGAAGCCTCAGAACTGTCCACACGCTAATAAGAACCAACCAAAGGCCCATCACTTCAATAGTGTATGGGTCTTGTTTTGTTTATTTGGGATGAATGGTACAATAGGTAAAGAGTTTTTGTTCTCCTTACCTATAAAGGAAAACAAGCTCGTGGAAGAGAAGCGTAGAAGGTAACAATTGGAATGGTACTTATTGGCTAATGGTGAGGAAGGGGATATACATGGCCGAGGCCAACATTGATATCCACGTGCTCGATGAGATCATGAACAGGACGATTTCGTCCGTGGAACAAAGCAAAGAGAAAATCTTTGATATTGCTGAGAACGCGCACAAAGAGCGTAATCATATCAGCCTCGAGTTGGAAGCCCTGAAGACTGAGATTGAGCGGGTGATTCGCCAGACAGATGAGCTGGATTTGAAGGCAAGACAGGCGCGCCAGAAACTGGCTGCGATTAGCCGCAACTTTCGACAGTACAGTGAGACTGACATCCGCGAAGCTTACGAAGAAGCCAGCCAAATGCAGATTCAACTCTCGCTCTCAAGAGATAAGGAACTGCGTCTTAGGCAGCGCAGGGATGAATTGGAGCGCCGCCACCGCAGCATTTTGCAGACCATCGAGAAGTCCGAGAACTTGATTGCCCAGATGGGAAGTGTGCTAAACTACCTGCAGGGCGATTTGAAGAAGGTAGGCATTGCACTGGAGTCGGCCCAGCAGCAGCAGCTTCTCGGGATTCAGATCATCCAGGCTCAGGAAGAAGAGCGCAAGCGGGTAGCCCGCGATATTCACGATGGTCCCGCACAATCGATGGCGAACGTGACGCTGCGGAGTGAAATTGTTGAGAGAATGCTGAATCAGAATCGAATTGACGAAGCAAAAGTCGAACTCAGGTTATTAAAAGAGCTTACAAGGGCAAGTCTGGTAGATGCAAGGAAAATTATTTTTGACCTGCGTCCAATGGCTCTCGATGACCTGGGACTTGTGCCTACGCTTCGAAAATATTTGGAAGAGTACCAAAAACGTCACGGTATCGGGGCAAAACTTACGTTGCTAACCCCGGAGCGCCGCCTGCAGAACTCAATCGAAGTCGCAGTCTTTCGCCTGATTCAGGAGTCCCTGAACAATACAGCGAAGCATGCACAAGCCCGAAATGTGGAAGTGCGGCTGGAGTTTAAGCCGCATGTCGTGCATTTCCGCGTAATGGACGACGGGGTGGGATTCGACCAATCCACCCGGGCCGAGCGGCCGCAGTTTGGAATAATGGGGATGAGAGAGAGGGTCAAGCTTTTGCAGGGCAAGATGAAGATTCATTCCAGACCCGGCAAAGGGACAAGCGTCCTGTTTAGCATTCCCCTTCGTATTCATGATAACAAGCAAACAACACCTTAATGTATGGAGGTTAGTATGACGGACCAAAAGATTTCAATTTTACTAGTAGACGATCACAAACTGTTTCGTGAAGGTGTCAAACGAATTTTAGAAATGGAAGAGCGTTTCGAGATTGTTGGCGAGGCTTCCGACGGCGAAGAGGCGTGCCAGATGGCCGTCGAATACCAGCCGGATGTCATTCTGATGGACATTAACATGCCGAAGATGACCGGTGTGCAGGCGACCCAGCGTATTAAGGAGCGCTCGCCGGAGTCCCGCATTATCATTCTGTCCATCCATGACGATGAGAACTATGTATATAAATCCCTGCGCTCAGGTGCGGCCGGTTACTTATTGAAAGAGATGGATTCCGACGCGCTGATCGAAGCGATTAATTCGGTGGCACAGGGTGAAGCGTATATTCATCCAAAAGTAACCGGCAAGCTCATTACCGAGTTCCGCCGTCTCAGCAGCATCGAGCACAGCCACGATGAGAACGTGCTGCTCAGCGATGTCAGCGACCTTGGCGGCAGCGACAAAGAAAGCAACATTCTGGCGCTTACGCCGCGTGAGCGCGAAGTACTGCAGTTGATGGCGGAAGGGAAAAGCAACCGTATGATCGGCGAAGAGCTGTTCATCAGCGAGAAAACGGTTAAGAACCATGTCAGCAGCATTCTGCAGAAGCTTGATGTGCAGGACCGTACCCAGGCTGTCGTTATGTCGATTAAAAACGGTTGGGTTAAATTATCGTAATGCTAGATCCTTAAAAAAGCGAGCCAATATGCTCGCTTTTTTCTGTGAAAATCACGAAGAAAGAAGGAAAGGGAAGAGGAAAAAAGATCCAGGGTAGAAAAAGGCGTTCGCCTTTTTCCACATTGAAATCATCCTCTCGTTCTTTTCTCTCTTTTCCTTCGTACCGCAAAAGTCAATTGTTCTTCCCATGATTTTCATGTCGGGGTTGCGGCTGAGACGCCATGGTGGTTTTCTGTGAAAATCATGAGGAAAGAAGGAGAAAAAGAGGAAAGGAGATCCAGAGAAGAAAAAGGCGTTCGCCTT
>NZ_DFMZ01000006.1:34760-55159 GCF_002375825.1 Aneurinibacillus sp. UBA3580 | reverse complement strand
GCGCAGCTTTTTCCGTGTCTCGCGTAGATCGATGACATCTTCAACCATTCCGCGGCTCGCCGCCACATAAGGATTGGCGAAGCGTTCACGGTATTCTTCAATTTTGGCCTGTCTTGTCTCGGCCGGGTTCTCGCTGTTTTCAATCTCGCGGGCGAAGATGATATTAGCGGCACCCTCCGCACCCATAACGGCGATTTCAGCGTTCGGCCATGCGTATACGACATCCGCGCCAATCGCTTTGGAATTCAGCGCCACATACGCGCCGCCAAACGCTTTACGCAGAATGACCGTAATCTTCGGCACGGTCGCTTCGGAGTATGCATACAAAATCTTTGCGCCATGACGGATAATACCGCCGTGCTCCTGGTTGACGCCCGGAAAGAAGCCGGATACGTCTTCGAACGTAATGAGCGGAATGTTAAATGAATCACAGAAGCGAACAAACCGTGACAGCTTATCGGACGAATTTATGTCCAGACCGCCTGCCATGAACTTCGGCTGATTGGCAACAATGCCTACGCTATGGCCGTCAATGCGTCCGAAACCAATCACAATATTTTTCGCAAAATCCGGCTGCACTTCCAGGAAATCGCCGCCATCGACAATCTTATGGATAACCTTGCGTACATCATATACTTTTGTTCCGGCAATCGGCACGATTTCCGCTAATTCATCATCCCAACCGTCATCCTGATGCTCAAGCGCAACAACGGGAGGCTGCTCCTGGCTGTTCTGCGGCAGGAAGCTCAACAGACGTCGCACCTGTTCCAGCATTTCCGGCTCACTCGGTGCGGTGAAATGCGCGTTGCCGCTAATCGAGGCATGCACTTTGGCGCCGCCCAGATTTTCCGCAGAAATCTTCTCTCCGGTAACCGCCTCGATCACTTTCGGTCCTGTAATAAACATCTGGCTTGTATTCTCTACCATGCAGACAAAGTCCGTAATCGCAGGTGAATAAACCGCTCCGCCGGCGCACGGTCCCATAATAACGGAAATCTGCGGAACGACCCCGGAATAGATGGAGTTGCGATAGAAAATATGACCGTATCCGTCCAGCGATTCGACCCCTTCTTGAATCCGGGCGCCACCCGAATCATTCAGACCGATAATCGGGGCACCGTTTTTTGCCGCCAGGTCCATAATGCGGGCAATTTTTAAGGCGTGCATCTCTCCCAGTGCGCCGCCGAATACGGTAAAGTCCTGCGAAAAAACAAATACGAGGCGGCCGTTCACTTTTCCATAGCCGGTTACTACGCCCTCGCCCGGCCCTTCCATTTTATCCATGCCGAAGTTAGTGGCACGGTGTTCAATAAACGGATTTAACTCTACAAATGTGCCTTCATCAAGCAGTAAATCGATGCGTTCGCGTGCGGTCAATTTACCGCGGTTATGCTGCGCGTCAATGCGCTTATCGCCGCCGCCAAGCTCCACTTTGCGGCGCCGTTCGTACATCTCGTCAATTTTCTCGTACATGGTGCTCATATCTTTGTATAGTCCTCCTATCCATCACACATGAAAAACAAGGCAGGAATCCGCCCGCCTTCTTCTTCTACGACTTCTATTCTCTACTTCTCTAATCTTCTCTTCTTACATCCGATCTAGTGTTTGTCTGCGTGATCAGAAAGTTCCGCTGTATCGGCTTTCTGGCACAGTTCGAGCAGTACGCCGTTCGTCGCTTTCGGATGCAGGAACGCAACCATATTGTTATGCGCGCCCAGCTTCGGCGTATCGCTGATTAACTGCACACCCGCTTCTTTCAATTTGTTCAGTCGCTCCTGCTGGTTATCCACCTTCAGCGCGATATGGTGAATGCCTTCTCCCTTCTTGGCAATAAACTTGGCAATAGCACTGTCTTCGCTTGTCGGCTCCAGCAGTTCGATGTGCGTCTCACCGATTTCAAGAAACGCCACGCGTACATGCTCGCTCTCCACCGTCTCAAAGCCCACCAGCTTCAGGCCGAGCATCTGCGTATAAAATTTAACGGACTCATCAAGATTTTTCACTGCGATACCGATGTGTTCAATTTTTTCCGGCGAGCTCATAAGCGGCTCAGCGGAACCCTGTTTTTCTCTTACTTTATGACGGATGAAATCCGCTGTGTCCTTCGTCTTGGTTCCCGGGGTAAATATCTTGGCAATACCCTGCTCTTCGAGGAACGGAATGTCCTCATCCGGAATAACGCCGCCGCCGATGACGACGATGTCTTCCGCTCCCTGCTCTTTCAGCAGGCGGATGACTTCCGGAAATAGCTCATTATGTGCGCCGGACAGGCAGGACAGACCGATAACGTCCACGTCCTCCTGAATGGCGCTCGCTACGATTTGCGCCGGTGTCTGGCGCAAGCCTGTATATACTACTTCCATTCCTTCGTCACGCAGCGCCTGCGCGATAACCAGCGCGCCGCGGTCATGTCCGTCAAGGCCGGGTTTAGCTACAAGTACGCGTATTTTTCTCTCCATCTCTCTCATCCTCTCCTTACACCGGACGGTATTCGCCGAATTCTTCACGCAGAACGCCACAGATTTCTCCGATGGTGGCATATGCGCGGACCGCGTCTAGAATGAGCGGCATTAGATTATCGCTGCCTTTCGCGCCTTCTCTAAGCGCCGCCAGCGTTTCTTTTACTTTGTCATTATCACGGCGTTCGCGCAGCTTCTCAAGCTTGGCGCGCTGTATTTTGCCAAGGCTCGGATCTACGCGCAGCAGCTCCGGCTGCTTCTCGCCTTCAATACGGAAGCGGTTTACACCGACGACAACTTCTTCGCCGGATTCTACCTTCTTCTGGAACTCGTAGGCCTTCTCATGGATTTCACGCTGCATGTAGCCCTGTTCAACGGCGGAAACCGCGCCGCCCATATCTTCGATTTTCTTCAGATAATCGAGCACCCGCTGCTCGATTTGATCGGTAAGGCTTTCTACATAGTATGAGCCCGCAAGCGGATCAACCGTATCAGTTACGCCCGTCTCATACGCAATAATTTGCTGGGTACGCAGCGCGATGCGGGCTGACTCTTCCGTCGGCAGCGCCAGCGCTTCGTCGCGGGAGTTCGTGTGCAGGCTCTGCGTTCCGCCAAGCACTGCTGCCAGCGCCTGAATCGTCACGCGCACAATGTTATTATCCGGCTGCTGCGCGGTAAGCGTCGAGCCGCCCGTCTGCGTATGCACGCGGAACTGCCAGGACTTCGGATTCTTCGCGCCGTACTTCTCTTTCATCAGGCGGGACCAGATACGACGGGCCGCCCGGAACTTAGCAATCTCTTCAAAGAAATTGTTGTGCCCGTTGAAGAAGAAAGACAGTTGTGGCGCAAAATCGTCAATATCAAGGCCGGCTTCGAGCGCGGCTTCAACATACGCCACGGCATCGGCAAGCGTAAACGCCACTTCCTGCACAGCCGTCGAACCGGCTTCACGAATGTGGTAGCCACTGATGCTGATCGTATTCCACTTCGGCACATTCTTGGCACAGTATGCAAAAATATCGGTAATTAAGCGCATGGACGGTTTTGGCGGGAAAATGTATGTGCCACGCGCGATGTATTCTTTCAAAATATCGTTCTGGATTGTACCGGACAGCTTCTCCGGAGGCACGCCCTGCTTCTCGCCGACTGCAATGTACATGGCGAGCAGTACAGACGCCGGCGCGTTAATTGTCATGGATGTGCTAACTTTGTCAAGCGGAATGCCGTCCAGCAGAATCTCCATATCTTCGAGCGAGTCGATGGCTACGCCCACCTTTCCCACCTCGCCGGTGGACATCGGATCATCTGAATCGTAGCCGATTTGTGTCGGCAGGTCAAACGCGCAACTTAAGCCCGTCTGTCCCTGCTCCAGCAGGTACTTGAAACGCTTGTTCGTCTCTTCCGCCGAACCGAATCCGGCGTACTGGCGCATTGTCCAGAAGCGGCCGCGGTACATGGTCGGCTGTACGCCGCGCGTATACGGATATTCACCCGGCAAGCCGGATTTCTCCATATACTCGTCCGTCAGCTCCTCCGGAAAATAGACGCGTTCCACCTCGATACCTGATGAGGTTTCGAATTTCTCTTTGCGCTCCGGCACTTTGGCAAGGCGTGCTTCCACTTTCTCTTCCCACGCTTGAAGCGCTTTCTTCGCTTTGTTTTTGCCCATGGTTTCCCTCCTCATAGAGCACTCCATATCATTTCTTCTTTGTATCTGTATCTATTTTTGAAACAAAGGAATTGTTCCAATCTTTCTATATATTCTTCTTTTTCCCTTGAACTCCTGCTTGTTTCGACAAAATTTCACACAAAAAACTCCCATGGCATCTCAGCCGCAACCCCGACATGAAAATCATGGGAAGACCGGTTGACTTTTGAGATGCGAAAGAAAAGAAAGAAGAGAACGAGAAGATGATTTTAATGTGGAAAAAGGCGAACGCCTTTTTCCTCCCTGGATCTCATTTTCTTCTTCCCCCCTCCTTCTTTTCTCATGATTTTCAAAGAAAAAGAAAAGAGGAGGCGTTCGTCCCGCTCCTCCTTATCATATCCTCTTAGTAAATACTTGTATGCGAGCCGTATGCTTCCAGTTTCTGCTTCACACTTTGCAGGAAGCGGCCGCACACCAATCCGTCAAGCACCCGATGGTCAAGCGACAGACAAAGATTGGCCATATCGCGGATGGCAATCATATCATCGATAACGACCGGACGCTTGACGATCGACTCCATACTAACAATAGCCGCCTGCGGCTGATTGATAATCGGCGCGGACAGCACGGAGCCGAATGAACCGGTATTGTTTACGGTAAATGTGCCGCCAGACATATCGTCCATCGAGAGCTTCCCCTGACGCGTTTTCGCCGCCAATTCGTCCACTGCACGCGCCAAACCATAGATGCTCTTCTGATCGGCATCTTTAATGACCGGCACGAACAGCGCGTCATCAGTGGCTACGGCGATGGAGATGTTGATATTTTTGCGCATAATGATTTTATCGCCTGCCCAGACGGAGTTCATAATCGGGAATTGTTTGATCGATTCCACAACCGCCTTGATAAAGAATGGCAGGAACGTCAGATTAAAGCCCTCTTTTGCTTTGAACTCGTCTTTCAAGCTGTTGCGCAACTTCACCAGATTGGTCATATCGACTTCGACCATCGTCCAGGCGTGCGGCGCGTCATGCTTGCTCTGCACCATGCGGTTTGCAATCGTTTTTCGAACGCTGCTAACCGGAATTTCCGTATCGCCCGGATAAACGCTGACTTCCAGCGTGCCCACCGCAGGACGTACGCTCGGCTCCGGCACCCGCTCCGGCTCTGCCGCTGCAGTCGGCTGCCGGGTGGCAGTCCGCTGTTGAGCCGATACTGCCTGGATTGCCGGTTCTGCCTGCGGAACCGGCTGTGCCGCTGTCCTGCTCCGTTCGATAAAGCTCATTACATCTTTACGGGTAATCCGTCCTTCTTTGCCCGTACCTTCGAGTTGATTCAAATCAATATTGTTTTCCTGAGCGAGACGCATCACGGCCGGAGAATAACGCTTGCCGGCTGCTTTTGCCGCCGCGCCGCCCGCATCACTCGGCCGTGCCGATGCTACCGGCGTTTTGGGAGATTCGGCCGCCGGCATCTCAGACGCGGTCTCCTGCGTATTGGCAGGCTGTGCTGCCGCTTGTGCAGCCGCGGCGCCGCCTTCGGTTTCGATATAGCAGATCAGCTCGCCGACAGCAAGCGTATCGCCTTCGCCGGCTACCAGCTCCGCTACCGTACCTTCCAAGGTCGAGGGAACTTCGGCATTGACTTTATCGGTCGTTACTTCGCACAACGGTTCGTATTTTTTTACTTTATCGCCCGGTTTGACCAGCCATTTCGCAATGGTGCCTTCTGTAACGGATTCGCCTAACTGGGGCATAAACACTTCGGTTGCCATAACGCGTGTTGCCTCCTTCTATCTGAGAAAATCATGAAAAAATCTGGATATTAAAATTCGGCCAGCTCGCGCATTGCGGCCATTACCTTGTCAGGAGTAAGCATGAAGAATTTCTCAAGCGTCGGACTGTACGGCATCGCCGGTACGTCCGGTCCTGCCAGACGTTTAATCGGCGCATCTAGATCGAACAAGCATTCTTCGGCGATTACAGCCGCTACCTCGCCGCCAACGCCGCCTTCTTTGTTGTCCTCATGGATAATGAGCACCTTACCGGTTTTGCGAGCCGCTTCCACGATACTTTCTTTGTCGAGCGGATAGAGCGTGCGCAAATCAAGAACGTGGGCGCTAATACCTTCTTCAGCCAGCTTCTCCGCTGCCTGCAGCGCAAAATGCAACGTCAGACCGTAGCTAATAACCGTAATGTCTTCACCTTCGCGCTTTATGTCGGCTTTACCCAGCGGCACGGTATAATCCGACTCTGGGACTTCGCCTTTAATCAATCGGTAGCAACGCTTATGTTCAAAAAAGAGTACCGGATCATCATCACGAATCGCCGCTTTCAACATGCCCTTTACATCGTATGGGGTAGAAGGAGCCACAACTTTCAAACCCGGCGTACTGTTGAACATCGCTTCTACACTCTGTGAATGATAGAGCGCACCGTGCACGCCTCCGCCATAAGGGGCGCGGATAACGAGCGGGCAGTGCCAGTCATTGTTGGAACGGTAGCGCATTTTCGCTGCTTCGCTGACAATCTGGTTAACCGCCGGCATGATAAAGTCAGCGAACTGCATTTCTGCTACCGGCCGCATCCCGTAGGCAGCGGCGCCAATTGCCACGCCGGCAATCGCGGATTCAGCAAGCGGTGCGTCAATCACGCGCTCTTCCCCGAATTCTTCGTACAGTCCGTTCGTCGCACGGAATACGCCGCCGCGCACCCCCACATCTTCGCCCATGATAAACACGCGCCTGTCGCGCTGCATTTCCTCGCGCAGCGCCTGGGTTACCGCATCGATATATGAAATGATTGCCATCCTATTCTACCCCCTCTTGCTCCGCATATACGTGATTGAGCGCGGACTCCGGCTCCGGATAAGGCGCATTCTCAGCGTACTCGGTCGCTTCGTCCACTTCACGCGCCGCCTGTTCGTTCAACTCTTTCTCTTTTTCTTCTGTCAACAAGCCTACTTCGCGCAGATAGACGGAGAAGCGCAGGATCGGATCTTTCTTCTTCGCTTCTTCAACCTCTTCGCGCGAACGATACGAACGGTCGTCATCGTCGCTCGAGTGCGGTACAAGACGGTACGTAACGGCCTCGATCAGCGTCGGGCCTTCGCCGCGGCGGCCCCGGTCCACCGCTTCTTTCGTCGCTTTATATACTTCAATCGGGTCATTTCCGTCGATAGACACGCCCGGAAATCCATAGCCCTGCGCCCGGTCCGCCACACTCTTGCAGGCAAGTTGCTTCGTAATCGGTACGGAAATGGCATACTTGTTATTTTCGCAGAAGAAGATAACCGGAAGCTTGTGTACTCCGGCGAAGTTCGCCCCTTCATGGAAATCGCCCTGGTTGCTTGATCCTTCACCGAACGAAGTAAATACGACCGGATTCTTACCGTCCATCCGACCTGCCAGCGCAAGACCTACGGCATGCGGTACCTGGGTCGTTACCGGACTTGATCCGGTTAAGATATTATGTTTGCGGCTGCCAAAGTGGCCCGGCATCTGACGTCCGCCGCTGTTCGGATCTTCCGCCTTCGCAAACGCCGACAGCATCATATCTTTAGCCGTCATGCCGAACGCCAGTACGACGCCCATATCCCGATAGTACGGGCACGCATAATCCGTTTCTCGATTAAACGCGAACGCCGCACCTACCTGTGCCGCTTCCTGCCCCTGGCAGGAGATAACAAACGGAATTTTGCCTGCGCGGTTGAGAAGCCACATCCGTTCATCAATTTTACGGGCCAAAAGCATAGTGTAGTACATATCTAAAACCTGTTCATCGGTTAAGCCTGCCGCTTGATGACGATTTTCCGCCATAAACAATCGCCTCCTTAAATATTGGTGAGATGGAGGTAGGAAGTTAGAACGTAAGATACATTCTGTTTCCAACTTACAATTTCTTACCTCTACTTTCTATCATGAATGAATTGCTTTGCCGTCCACCGCCAGTGCCGCTTCGCCCATAATCTCGGACAGCGTCGGATGCGGATGAATCGTGTGCGCAATTTCCCATGGAGTCGCATCCAGCACACGCGCCAGCGCACCTTCCGCAATCAAATCGGTGACATGCGGTCCAATCATGTGTACACCCAGCACGTCATTCGTTTTTTCATCTACAACCAGCTTGACGAAACCATCGTACTCGCCATATACAAGCGCTTTGCCGATGGCGCGGAAATTGAACTTTCCGGTCTTCACGCTATATCCTTGTGCTTTTGCCTCCGCTTCGGTTAAGCCCACGTTGGCCACTTCAGGGCGGCTGTATGTGCATTTCGGTACCATCGTATAATCGATCGGGTGCGGTTTTTGTCCGGCCATATGCTCGACGGCGACGATGCCTTCATGCGACGCCACATGCGCCAACTGCAGGCCGCCGATAACATCGCCGATCGCATAAATATGAGATTCTCCGGTTTGGAACATCTCGTTCACTTTGATGTAGCCATTCTCTACCTGCGCCTCCACGTTGTTCAGCCCGATGTCTTCGATATTGGCCTGACGGCCGACGGACACGAGAATTTTCTCGGCTGTAAACACCAGCTCTTTTCCGTTCTGCTCCGCCTTAATCGTTGCGTTTCCTTCGCTGCGCGCCAGCGTTTCAGGCAATACTTTTGCTCCCGTATGTACTTTGATTTTTCGTTTCTTAAGCAGGCGCGTCATTTCCTTGCTGATTTCCTCATCTTCAAGCGGCAGGATACGGTCGGCATATTCAACGATTTCCACTTCTACTCCCAGATCGTTAAACAGCGACGCCCATTCGATCCCGATAACACCGCCGCCGACAATTAGTACAGACTTCGGCAACTCTGTAAGTTCCAATGCTTCATCACTCGTGATAACCGTCTCTTTATCAATGGTAAGCCCCGGCAGCGTACGCGGACGGGAACCTGTAGCAATCAGTACAAATTTCGGTACGAGAATCTCGGATTCGCCGTTCTTATATTCAACGTTTACAGCACCCGCCTGCGGCGAAAAAATGGACGGTCCCATAATGCGGCCCGTACCTTCGTATACATCGATTTTGCCCTGCTTCATCAAATGCTGGACGCCTTTATGCAGTTGGTTTACAATCTCTTGTTTACGCTCCTGCATCCGCACGAAATTAATGCCAATGTCTCCGGCTTCAACTCCGTAATAAGCGCCGTTTTTTAACGTGTGATATACTTCCGCGCTGCGCAGAAGCGCCTTGCTTGGAATACACCCGCGATGCAGGCATGTTCCGCCCAGCCTATCTTTTTCGACCACTGCAACCTTCATACCCAGCTGAGAAGCACGGATGGCGGCCACATAGCCACCCGTGCCTCCGCCGAGCACCACTACATCATATTCATTTGACATAGGGCACCTCCGTTTTAGTGAAAAATCAAGAAGAAAGAATATATGACGGTATTTACTGCTTATGATGGATACGGGAAAGCTCATGTTTGCCGTTCTGCAGGAATGTACTGCGCGAACGCTGCATGCTGGCGATACGTTCTTCACACATACGATCGGCCGCTTTATACGTCGGGATGTTATCCCGTTTGGAGATTTCGATGACCTTCTGGATGGTATCGTAGATCGTTTCGACTTTTTTTATGGCCCGCTCGCGGTTATAGCCCTGCAGTTCGTCAGCCACATTAATCAGGCCGCCCGCGTTGATAATATAGTCCGGTGCATAGACAATGCCCATCTCCTGAATGATGTCTCCGTGCCGCTCTTCGCGTAACTGGTTGTTGGCCGCGCCGGCAATCACTTTCGCCTTAAGCTGCGGAATGGTGTTGTCGTTAATGATTGCTCCAAGCGCACACGGGGCAAAGATATCGCAATCCTGGCTGTAAATATCGTTCGGGTCCACCGCTTTGGCTCCGAATTCGTCAACGGCACGCTGTACATTGTCTTTGTTGATGTCGGTGACAATCAATGTTGCGCCTTCTTCGTGCAGATGGCGGCAGAGGTTATATGCTACATTGCCCACGCCCTGCACAGCGATGATTTTGCCGCTCAGATCATCTGTCCCAAACGCCTCCTTCGCCGCAGCCTTCATGCCCCGATATACACCATATGCCGTTACCGGCGATGGATTGCCGCTGCTGCCGAATGCGGGAGAAACACCGGTCACATAGTCGGTTTCCATATGGATGGTGTCCATATCGGCTACGGTTGTGCCCACGTCTTCCGCTGTAATATAGCGGCCGTTCAGCCCCTGAATATAGCGGCCGAACGCGCGGAACATTTCTTCGTTCTTGTCTTTGCGCGGGTCGCCGATAATAACCGCTTTGCCGCCGCCTAAGTTAAGACCTGCACCGGCCGCTTTGTACGTCATGCCGCGCGCCAGACGCAGCGCATCTTCAATGGCTTCTTCTTCCGTATCATATGTCCACATGCGCGTACCGCCCAGTGCAGGTCCAAGCGTAGTATCATGTATGGCGATAATCGCTTTTAAACCGGAGTTCTGGTCCTGGCAGAAAACCAGCTGTTCATAGTCGTATTTTTCCATATATTCAAAGATTCCCATACAGACTCATGCCTCCTAAGAAGTGTACATTTTATCGCTGGCACACAACGCAACTAGATATTTAGAAGGTAGAAAAACAAGGGGAATTAGAAAATGAATGGACCAATTATTTTTCCAATTTCTTACCTTCATCTTCTAACCTCGTACCATTAAACGACAGCCAACCAATATTCTTTGTTTTTAATATGGTTTATTATTGTCTCCTGTTATTGTTAACATGCAACAAAAATGCCAACTTTAGTTTTGTAAACGCTTCCGAAAAAGGTAGCGGCACACCTGAATTTTTTCTCAGGAAACGGATCGGAAGCCGCCATCATCCCTGCAAAAAAATTCATAGTGCGCAAAAAATTGCAAGCAATATTTTTCTATAACTTATACTTTTCAATTTTATAATACAAGTTACGAATGGAAACACCCAATTGCTTAGCCGTTGCTGTTTTATTTCCTTTATTGCGTTTCAACGCTTCCCGGATAATATCCGCTTCCACTTCTTCTAGCCGTTCATTCAGCGTTCGGGTATCCTGCGGGCTTGCGGAGGATAACGCGCTGCCGTATTGGACATCGGGCCGCCCTTCTTCCGTGCCTGCAAGGTCCGGCAAATGATACGGCTGTATTGATGTCTCTTGAAACTTCATATTAATGAGGGAACGGCTAATGACGTTTTCCAACTCGCGCACATTCCCCGGCCATGAATACTCCATCAGACGCTGCAGCGTTTCCGGCTCTATATTCCGTACGTTTCTTCCGTATTCCTGGTTGTATTTGTGAATAAGGTGCTCCACAAGCTCAACCATATCCTGCACCCGATAGCGCAGCGGTGGAATTACGATCGGAAGCACGTTAATTCGGTAATACAAATCTTCGCGGAAAGTGCCTGCCTGCATCGCCCGCTCCAAATTGACATGAGTAGCCGCAATGACCCGTACGTCGACCGCGATTGCCTTTGTACCCCCAATACGCACGATTTCTTTCTCCTGCAGCACGCGCAAGAGCTTGGCCTGCGTACTCATCGACAGCTCGCCGATTTCATCGAGAAAGATTGTGCCGCCGCTGGCCTCTTCGAACAATCCCTTTTTTCCGCCCCGCTTTGCTCCGGTAAACGCTCCTTCTTCATAGCCAAACAACTCGCTTTCAAGCAACGCTTCCGGAATGGCAGCGCAATTTACCCGAACGAACTGGTTGTATTTTCGTGTACTCTCATTATGAATGGCATGGGCGAATAACTCCTTGCCCGTACCGGATTCTCCCCGTAACAGCACCGTAGCCGGCGTTCGGGCCGCCTTGCGCCCCTGCTCGATCGCATGCAGCATTCCTTCGCTTTTACCGACAATGTCATCAAATGTGTAGCTCGCTTCCAGCTTGCGCACCAGGCGCTTAACACGCTCTAACTCTTCGTTCAACTTCTTAATCTCGGAAACGTCATGGATAACTCCGACACTGCCTTTAAGCACGCCGTCAACGACGACCGGTGCCACGTTCACCACGACATCCCGCTTTTTTGGCCCCACCTTGAGCGGTACACCGCGCACCGCCTGGCTCGTTCTGAGTACCTGCATATGCATGCTTTCCCCTTCAGAGATGTCCACATCGGCTGGCTTACCGATGACATCCGCCTCACTCAGTCCGGTCAGACGGGTATAAGCGGGATTTATCATTAGACCGTTCCCCTGCGTATCTACCACGGAAATCGCATCATTGGATGATTGGATAATGGCAGAAAGCAAGCTTTGCATATCTTTGAGCGTTGTAATTTCACGGGTCAGGGTGGCCACTTCCGTAACATCCCGAAATACAGCGACTGCACCGATAACCTCCCCGTTCCGCTCCAGAATCGGGACGCGGTTAGTCACAATACGACGGGCTTCACCAAGGAACTGTTCCTGATTCAACTCCGGCTCTCCCGATTTGAGCACGATATGCAGACGGGAGTTCGGAATGACTTCCTCTGCCTTTTTTCCAAACGCATCCTCTTTCTTTATACCCAAAATTCGCTCGGCGGCACGATTGTACAGCGAAATCATTCCATTTTTATCGACTGCGATCAGTGCGTCATGCGTAGAATTAAGCACGGTATCGATTTCCCTCCGCTTACCGTGCAGCACATTGACCAGCCGGGTACGCTCCTCGATTAGCTGCATCATCACAGAAGCAACGCTTCCTGGAATAATGACGGTCTCTTCCGGCTTTATCGCCTGTAGTTTTCTATACATCTGGCTATCACCGGTCACTTCCAGCACGACGTCTACGCCTTCCTTAAAAAAGCGGTCTATCGTATCAGCGACCGGAATGGAAAGCTCCCTGGCGAGCATAAGGCCAGGAGCCTTCCCGTCAATATCGACTACACCGACAATATTCACACTGTCCATCTGATGCAGTACACGCAAAAGAGCCGTACCCCCACGACCGGCTCCCATGATCACAACTTTCATGTGCTTCCTCCCTCACCATGAAAAAAATTGCACACTTCTTTTTTATTTAAACAGAACAACTCTGGTTCAGCAATAGTAGACAAACCCAAAAGAAACAGATAAGATGAGGGCATAGAAAACCACCATAGCGTTTCAGCCGCAACCACGACATGGAAATCATGAGAAGGGCGGCTGACTTTTGCGGTACGAAGGAAAAGAGAGGAAAGAATGTATGCTATTACGATTCGTCGCCGTGCTTATTATTTATGTTATTCCGGGTGCCGTCGCGGCGTACGGCTTTAAAACGATGCGGGATACGCTGTATTTATACTTTGATCCGGCCGTCAATCAGTTCCTTCTGGGGAAGTTTTTTCTCGGATTCGTGCTGTTTGTGATTGGTGTCGCGATTATCGCCGGCTTTATCCTTCACAGGGATCGCAAGAAAAATCTCGTGCAGCCCCGCTTCCAAAAGAAAGAGCAGATCTAAACACACGCAAAAAGAACCGCACTGTCCGTCCTTTATCGTACGTACTGCGGTTCTTTTTTATTGTCTATCTCGCTTCCGGCGGCCTGCCCCACTGATCAATCCGGCTCAGCACAGGACTTCTTTCAATTACAGCGGTCAACGATACTCTTTCGGCATACAGTTGGATAAGAAATAACGTTCCGATAAGCAGCCATTTTACCGACGCATCGAACGAATACACACAAAAAATACCGCCCACAAATCCCAGCAGATTGGCGCCTGTATCTCCAAGCATAGCCTGTGCAGAGCAATCAAACGGTGCAGCGGCCAGTGTGCAGCCAAGCATATACCAAAACAACGGTACCAGTGCGGGCGATAAAGTTCCGAATATTGCACAGATGATCAGAATAAACCAGAAGCCTTTTAACGCACGTCCGGGACGCACATCAAGCAGATTGACAAAATTTGCGCTCAATCCAAGCAGCAGCGCATCTACCATGAATGATACGGCTGTTGCGGATGCAGAAGCAGCCACGGCTACCGCGCAGATTCCAATTATACCAAGCTTCACGATACCGGTCGTCACTTTGCCTTCACGCCATAGCACATTGAAGTGGCCGCGTAACCCCTTTGCTCTTGTCTGTCCATAACGGTCATCCAACCAGCCTGCCAGTGAGACAACAACTGCCGCACAAACGACCCACGATAGAAGAAACCCGTGCATCCTCCATACTGATAGGGTGGCAAATCCCAGCAAACCGAACGACAATATCAAACCGTACCCTAATGGAATAGCATGTCCGGCATAATTGGACGCTACCCACTTCATGCGGATGAAAATAGCACAAGCCAGCCTCATTCCTATGTAACCCATAAGCCAACCGACCGCGAATATAAGACCGCTCATCTTCTCGCCTCCCGCCTTCCCGCCACCGCTTTTTGAATGGCCACGCACTGCCGTCCGCGGTGCCAGAAGCCGCCAAGACTTCTACCGTGCTCACGATGCCGAATTGGCAGCGGGATCTCCCGCATTGGAAAGCCGGCCCGCAGTATATCGAGCGTCATGGCAACCTCGATACCAAAGCCACAGTTCCAGTCCCGCACCGCTTTCACCGCCCGGCGTGTTAATGCCCGCTGACCTGATAGCGGCGCCTGAAGAGTAATGCCTGTCATCTGTCGGATGCTTCGCTGCGCCAGCCGTTTGACAAGCCCGAATCCTCCTTGCTCCGCAGGAGGCGGGCAGGCAACCGTCATCTCGCATGTTCCGCTTTCCAGCTCATTCAATAGCAATGCCGTATAGGCAGCGGTCGTTCCCAAATCAGCATCCACCAATAAAAACCGCTCACAGTCCGACAATTCAATCCCACGCCAGAGCGCAATTCCTTTGCCTTGATTTTGCGGAAGACGCAGCACCGTATCCGCCCACGGTGCTGCAAGCAGTGACGTATCATCCCTGCTTCCATCGTCCACTACAATCAACTGTAATCCGGCAAGCACCTTAGAATGACGCAACGTCCGCAGTGTCTCCGTAATCCATGCCGCTTCATTGTAAGCGGGAACGATGATGGCGGTCGTTTCTTTCATCGTTTTCCCTGCATAAGCATTTTTAAATAACGCATGAACGGCAGTCCGGTGTTTATGATCGACGGATACAAGCGGTGAATGCCTTTTGCATCCACCAGTCTGCCTCCAATCTTCATCCGCACCAGCAGCGTACTCGCCATTCCCTGGCGTCCTTTCTCCAGGAAATCATCCATTGCCGTGTGGGTGCCCACACCTACAATCAACGACGCACCGCTCTCGTAAGCATACAGAAGCGCCATATCCTCGCTTGTTCCCGGAGCCTGCAGCAGATGATACGGTACCCCCAACGCCTTTATCCGGCTTTCGCCGGGTGCACTTCCGTCCGCATACGCATGTACAACAACATCCTTCGCCTCACGAAGCGCCACATCGCTTACGCTATCCATATCACCCATGATAATATCGGGTTTCCATCCCTGCTCAAGCAGCGCGTCGCTCCCGCCATCCACACCGATAAGCGTCGGCCGGTACGCAGCAACATAGCTGAATAACGCCTGTAGGTCCTCTTTGTAATGCCTGCCGCGCGAGACCACCACCACATGTCTGCCCGCAAGCGTCGTACGAAGCGGGAGCCGGACAAGCGGCTGAAATAAGCGCTCCTTCTCCTGCAGCGCGTACTGAATGGTATTGTCGACAAAGGAAGCAAGCTTTTCGGGCGCGTTTTTTTCCACGTTCCGATAGGTCACCTGCCACTCTTCGCGCGTTACCGGCACAAGTCGGGTCAACATGGTACGGTCCTGTTTCCGGAATAAATAATGGCCGTCAATGACCACCTCTTCACCGTCAGCAAGCTCTCTTGAAAGATAGGGGCGGCTCGGGCACTCGTATAGCGGAATGCCTGTTTCAAGCAAAAGCCGTGCTCCATGCGCCTCATATTCTCCGGTAAACGATACAGCACAGTTGACCACCGCTCTCACTTTTCGCTCAATAAGCCCGCGGGCCGCCAGCTCATCGATATTCGTATGTGCAATAACCGCAATATCGCCCGGACGAAGCGATCCTGTTACATGTTTTGTAATATGTCCGCACCGAACCGGGCCGCGGACAATACGGTTGTTCTTTCCCAGACGCATAAACATAATCCGCTCATCTCCTTCCTTATTTAGTATGGAAGAGAGAGAGCGGTTCCATACGAAAACAAAATAGAGAAGGAATCCCGCCTGCCGGCGTTTTGTCCTTCTCCCGTTTGATACGTTTATTTTTTTACGATCCTACCCCGCCAACGTTTCATTCCACCGGATACATTGTACAAGTTCTTGAAGCCTTCCTTCTTGAGGATGCGGGCCGCCTGCGAACTGCGGAATCCGCTCTCACAAATCAGATACGTCTCTCTGTCTTTCGGAATACCGTTGACCGCCGACTTTACCTGGCCGAGCGGAATGTTACGCGCCCCCTGAATATGTCCGCTCCGGTATTCATTCGGCTCCCGCACATCAATAATCTGTTTGCCTTTCGGCTGCTTCAACACTTCTTGCAACTCATCCACCGATATGCTTTTTACTCCGCGCGGCGGCAGTATGCGAAAGAAAATAAATACAAGTAAAAGTCCCAGCAACGCTACAGCTAACCAATCCATGTCTTTCTTTCTCTCCTTACCTTTGATATGCCAATAAAAGTATCGTACTACAGCTTATTTGACCTTGCAACCAGCAGCAAAAGACCTGTGGGATGCATACCCGGAGGTAAGTTAAATCGTACACGGTTATTGTTGAACACGGAAACGGTTGACGGCTTCCTGGAGCTGGATGGACAGCTCTTTTAGTCGATGACTATCAATGAGAATCTCCTGTGCTGATGCGGCCTGCTGCTGGCTGGAAGCACTGACCTGCTCCGTGCTCGCCGACGCTTCCTCTGTAATGGCAGCAATGCTCTCCATCGATTCCGCCACAATCACGGCGTTGTGCTCTACCTGTTTAAGCTCCTCGGCAATCGCTCGGGCCAGCTCGGTCACCTCATCGATCATGCCGGCCATCTCCGAGAAATAGCTTCCGGTTTTCTCAACCATCGTACGGCCTTCTTGAACGATGGATACACCTCCGGTAATCGATTGCGAAGCGCGATTCGCTTCTTTCTGCGTATCGGAGATGAGCGTCTGTATTTGTGCGGTCGCCCGATTGGTCTGCTCGGCGAGCTTACGCACTTCGCCCGCAACGACCGCGAATCCCTTACCGTGCTCACCTGCCCGCGCCGCTTCAATACTGGCATTGAGTGCAAGCAAATTCGTCTGCTCGGCGATGTTTGCAATCAGCGTGACAATGCTGCCGATTTCGTTCGATTTTTCCTCAAGCTCGTGCATCATCCGGGCAGATTGGTGAATGCGCTCGTCTACATCCTGCATTCGGCTGATCGCCTGCTCGGAAGCATCAAGCCCTTCTCTGGATAGACCGTTCATTTTCGTAAATGCCCCGACCATACGGGACGCCTCACGTGAAATGTTGTCAATCGTATGCTTCATCGCCCCCATCTCCCCGGTCACCTCGCTGACCGAGTCGGCAATATTGGTCGATCCGGTCGCCAAATCCTGAATAGTAAGCGCTACCTCCTCAGCGGCTCGCTTCGTTTCCTCGCTGGAAATCGTCATATTTTGCGACGATTGCTCCAGGTGTGCAGAGGTTGTCTTCATAGTCTCTACGATACCGCTCATGTTTTCGATCATCTTATCGAAGTTCTCGCTTAGCTTTCCTACCTCATCTTCGCCGCGCACATTGGCACGTACCGTTAAATTCCCCTGCGCTAATTCAGACGTCAAATCGCTCAATTGGCGAATCGGACGCACAAAGCGGGATGCAAAAAGAATAAGGACAATGCATGTAAAAATTAAGACTCCGACAACGGTAGCCAGTGAAATTTTTGCAAGATACGAAAGCTGTTCTGTCGCTTCATGTGCCGGAGCAGTGATGACAAGCGACCAGTTTGTCTTTGGAATGAATGTATAATAGCCTATTTTTCTGACGCCTTCATAATCGTAACGCTTCGCACCGGTCTGTCCCTTTTGCGAGTCTTTAATAATGGAAACGAGATCTTGGTTTGGGTTTTCCAGCACATTCTCTTTAAGAATTTTATCTTTTTTCGGATGGGCGATAATTGTTCCGTCTTTCTGAGTCATAAAGGCATAGCCCGTTTTGCCGAGTTTCACGTCCGAGATCACGCTCGTAATGTAATCTGCCGTAATGACTCCGGCAAGAATTCCCTTGCGCTCGCCGGTCTTTGTCTCCAGCGGCACGGCGAATACAACAATTTTTTTGCCGGTGGTCTTCGCTACCATAACATCGGAAATGGCGGAAAGCCCGCTCATCGCCTGTTTAAAATACGGACGTTCTGCAACATTGGCCCGATCTCCGTTCGTGGTTAACGTATTTCCCTTCTCATCGCTGACAAAAAAATAATCGAACTCCTGGTTTATCTCTAATTGTTTTTTCAAATACGAAATGGCCGTCTCAGGAGGACTCTCTTTCAAAACATCCGCTTGAGAAATAGTATTTAATATACTCTGCTGTACAGAAAGCCATGTAGTGATTTGCTTTTTCAAATCGGTAAGCTGCAGATTCGCTTTTTCGTTGAAATTCTGCTCGAGAAACTCCGTTGCTTTCGAATGGTTAATCCAGGCAATGGTCGACAGCGACACAATCAGGATAGGCAAAACCATTCCCAGTAATTTGCTTCTCAACGACTTCATGACATTCTCCTCCCCCTATTTGTCGAATTCCGACTTTTTAACTATATAACCAACTTCCTATTTTTAGCAATATATAAATTGGGAAGAATTTAAGAACAATTTATGTAAATTGCTTTGTATACAAAACCACTACGGCTTCTCAGCCGCAACCCCGGCATGAAAATCGTGGGAAGAACAACTGACTTTTGCGGTACGAAGGAAAAGAGAGAAAAGAACGAGACAATGACTTCAATGAGGAAAAAGGCGAACGCCTTTTTCTTCCCTGGATCTCCTTTCCTCTTTTTCTCCTTCTTTCCTCATGATTTTCACAGAAAAAAGGCTTCTGCATGTGCAAAAGCCCCTGTAACAATATTTTATGATCCGATGTAATGAGATAGCTGCGGCAGCATGCGCACCCCCTCACTCATGCCGGACTGACAGAGAGGGCAGACAGGCTGCACCGAGAACGAATAATCCTTCCGCATCCACCCATTACACGCGTCATTCGTGCAGTTCCATACGCTCATCTCAAATAGAGGAACCTCTTCCGCCTGCTGTTTGCCTCTCATGAAAGCCATACATCTCCCGTCCTTTCCGTGAAAGTACTCATAGTATGCCTGCACTTGCGTTTTTTATGCTTTTTCTGTGAAAATCATGAAGAAAGAGGGAGAAGAGGGAGGAAAAAAGAGCTAAGGAAGAAAAATGCCTTCGCCTTTTTCCACATTGAAATCATCCCCTCGTTCTCTTCTCTCTTTTCCTTCGTACCCAAAAAAGCAGTCGTTCTTCCCATGATTTTCATGTCGGGGTTGCGGCTGAAAAGCCATGGCGGTTTTTTGTCGAAAAAAGCGAAACGGCACTTCTTTTGATAACCTTTGTCGAGTAGGTAGGAACTTTTTCATTTATGCCGTATTCTTACTGTAAAGCGTGTGACGACGAGGAGGATGAATACAATGCAAAGCAATAGCATGTGGATGGCCTCAAAAGATGTAGCGGAAAAATTGGATGTAAGTGTACGGACAATCCGAAATTGGATCGATACGTTCAGCCCTTATATGGTACTGCAGAAAAACAGTCAGGGACACTTTCTTTTAAGCGAGCAGGCGTTCAATTTGCTCATCGAGATTAAGCGGGTCAAAGATTCCGGAGTCCAGACGCTAAAAGAAGTCGAAGAAGTGCTGTTGCTCGAAAAAGTTCTCCCTGAGAAAAAAACGCTGGATATTGATTACGGGCTTCCCCCAGAAGACGAGCCGCTTCTCCGCCTGGAAACGGATGATACAGCGCAATATCTATTTAATCGGATAAACGAAATGGAACGCCATCTAAGCCAGCAGCTATTCGAAACTATCCATGAACTCGGACAGGCCTATGAGACTCAAGCCGCCCAGCGGCAGAAAGAGACGGCGCTGCCGGAAGATTTAATGCTTACGCAATACTACAAAGAAATCCTCCGTAAAATGGAAGAAATAGAGAAGAAGCAAGAAAATTTGCGACTTGAAATGCGTAAAATGAATTTCGAAATTCAGATGATCGGCGCGATGCAAAAGCAGGAGGAAAAAAGGAAAAAAGGATTTTCCTGGTCCTTTTTCCGTTTTCCGGCTAAGTCGAAAAAAAAGAAAATAGAGGTTAAGAATTAAAAGTATATGTTGCTTTATTCCTGTAAAGCAACATATACTTTCCTACAC
>NZ_DFMZ01000006.1:33827-34666 GCF_002375825.1 Aneurinibacillus sp. UBA3580 | reverse complement strand
AAGCAACATATACTTTCCTACACGTATAAAAAAGGCCGCGTCTCCGCGGCCTTTCGCTATTCCTTCATTCCACTTGCATATATTTCTTCTTCCCCGGTGCTCTCGCTCTTCAGCAGGGCCGCTTCCTCAGCTTTATCCAGCTTGCGCAACATCAATCGAACAATCCGCAAGTGATCTACTTCAATTACCCTGAATTCGTAGCCGTGCGCATATACAGCCTGCCCTACCTGAGGCGGAAATTCAACCTGGGAGAATACCCAACCGCCGATCGTGTCATAGTCATCGGAATTAATTTCCAAACCAAAACGATCATTGACTTCCTCAATCAGCAGACGACCGTCCACCGAATACGTCGTATCGGCTTTCTGCTCGATATGCGGGCGTTCTTCGTCGAATTCATCCTGGATTTCTCCTACGATTTCTTCCAGGATATCCTCAACGGTCACCAGACCCGCCGTACCGCCATATTCATCGATAACAATCGCCATCTGCGAACGATTCCGCTGCATTTGCTTCAGCAAGTCGCTGATATGAATCGATTCAGGCACGCGCTCTACCGGGCGGACAATCGAACTTAATTCATTCTGATTCTCGCTCATATACAAACGGTAAATATCCTTAATATGGACGAACCCGACAATATTGTCTTTATCTCCGTCAGCTACCGGATAACGGGTGTGCATCTCTTCCATGACGGTTTTAAATATGTCTTCAAACGGATCATCCTGGAATACGCATACCATGTCGGTACGCGGAATCATAATTTCGCGGGCGTTGCGCTCCGCAAATTCGAATACGTTGTCCACCAATGTCAATTCCGTCTGGTCAATTAAACCGCT
>NZ_DFMZ01000006.1:21065-33711 GCF_002375825.1 Aneurinibacillus sp. UBA3580 | reverse complement strand
GCTCTTGTGGCTTTGTTGCATCAAAATTCGGATTTCTTCCTCGGTATGTGCCGAATCATGATCCGTCGTCGGCTGAATGCCGATAAAGCGCAGGAAGAAAAATGCGGCGCGATTTAACGCCCAGATGAACGGGTACATAATTTTGTAGAATAAAATTAACGGTCCTGCTGTCCACAATGTCGTCGGCTCCGCTTTTTGAATGGCCATTGATTTCGGGGCCAATTCCCCCAGCACAATGTGAAGAAACGTAATCGTCGCAAAAGCAATTACAAACGAGAGCGTATGGACAAGCGTCTCCGGTACATACAGCGCCTGCATGACCGGTCCAAGCAACTCTGCGATAGCCGGCTCCCCGATCCATCCAAGCCCCAATGACGCGAGCGTAATGCCGAGCTGGGTCGCAGATAAATAGGCATCCAGATTGTCAGTCAGCTTTTTCGCCAGATTGGCCCGCTTATTCCCTTCCATTACAAGCTGATTAATCCTTGTGCTCCGCACCTTCACAATCGCAAATTCCGCTGCCACAAAAAAACCGTTTAAAAAGACCAGAAAAAAGACGGCAGCAAGGTAAAGTAAGGCAGACAATGGGTCAGTACTCAACTAGTCTCTGTCACTCTAGAGAATGACAGATACACCTCCTTTGTCGCAACAAAAAATATAAAACTCACGCATCTACCCATATAGTTTATTTATACCACAGGTTGAATGATTTATAAACGGGCTGCGAACATTACACGCAGCCCATTGTATTTTCTATTAGTCTTCATTGTTAGACGTGAAAATCCAAATGTATTCGAGCAGTTGCAATACCGCCACCAGCGTAGACGCAACATATGTCAGCGCTGCGGCACCCAGCACCTTATCGACGCCCCGCTTCTCGTCGCTTGCCACGAACCCTTCCGCAAGCATCAAACGCTTCGCCCGGGCGCTTGCATTAAATTCCACCGGCAGGGTAACCAGCTGGAATGCCACTGCTGCGGCAAAAAGAATAATCCCGATGAGCAGAAGGTTCGTCATCTTGAAGAAAATTCCTGCCAGCAAAAGGAACGGCGCAATGCCGGACGTCAGATTTACGACCGGAAACATGCGATGGCGAAGCACCAGCATGCTATAGCCTTCTTTGTACTGAATGGCATGACCTACTTCATGTGCGGCAACAGAAATCGAAGAAATGGAATTGCCATAGTATACAGGCTCCGACAGGCGCACTACGTTGGATATCGGATCGAAATGGTCCGTCAGCGTGCCGGGTACAGGTTCCACCGGTACATGGTGCAAGCCGTTATCATCAAGAATACGCCGTGCCACTTCCGCACCGCTCATTCCGGAGCGTGCGGAAACCTGAGAGAACTTATTGAAATTCCCTTTCACTTTGAACTGCGCCCAGATGGTCAGCGCAAAAGCCGCTAAAATCAAGGGAGTCATCCACGTAAATACCACGGTTATATTGCCTCCTTATCTTTGTCTCAAAAATTTCCACAAAGATTATGTTCTTAAAACGATGCATCGCCAAGCAAAAGCATCAGCGTATGCAGAAGCGAACTGCCCTGCAGCGATAGCTGTCTGGCAACCAGACGCGCCTGCTTCTCATCCATCTTCTTCAGACGCAGCGTTAATTCTTGTACGCGTTCTTCAAGTTCGCGCATATCCCCTTGTATCTCCTGCATGCACTTCATAACATCCGCCGTTTCCCCCTGTGCCCTGCCGACCTGCCATTGCTCCAATCGCTCTTTAATTTCTTCAAGCGTTAGTTTCTGGCGCTTAAAGCACTCAATTAGCCTCAGGCGTTCCAATGTCTCTTCCGGATAGAGGCGGTAATTCGCTTCTGAACGCTGCGCATTCAGAAGTCCCAGGTTCGTATAGTAATCGATCGTACGCTTGCTTAGCTGTGCACGTGCTGCTACTTCTCCTATACGATAGAATTTCCCATCGAACTCACTTCCTTTCCTCTCCCCTTATCTTACCACAAATCCTGTGAACTAGACAGCTACACGTGATGGTTTTTCAGCCTAGACTACAGGCGATAGGGGCTGGAAGTATGCTCCGGATACATAGCAATATATGCTTCATCCAGCCAAAAAAACGAATTCTCGTTCCATTCTATATGGGTAATCGTACCGCCATCGTACCCGACAATCGGGATGTATCCGTATTCAAGAGGGTATTCCTCTTCGAGATACTGATACTCCGTCAGCGCCATCAGCATCGTGGCGAGCGGATTGGCTTCCAGCTCGCTCATATGCACGATTTGGTACACGTCAAGCAACTGCGGGGTCATAGCTACCACCAGCAGGCGCGTGTCTTCCCCCGCCCGGTTTTTTCCCGTTTTCTCACCGACCCATATAAGCAACTCGGCATCGCGCGCCTGTGCATTTGGATGACGATGCATCATCCACAGGGAACGATATACAGCTCCCATGACTTGCTCCCGCGCCCCCTCTTCGCCGAACCTATTCTCCATTAACCGATAATCAAAATAAAAAGCGAATCCTCTCTCAAGGAGGCGATTTTGGGCCAGTTCTTCTCCGCCCATCGTTTTCTCCGGCATCTCTTCTTCCTCTTGCCCGACCGGATCATACCGATACGCAGCGAGAAGGAGCTTTCCCGCCTCTTCCTTTTCTTCTTCGGAAAAAGAAATAGCTTCCGAATAGAGATGAGTGATTCCCTCTTCGATATCCACCAAATAATGCACCCAGACGTGTTCCTGTTCAAGAAAGCGAACCGCCAGATAGCGTTCTTCCTCATTCATTGTACGAAATGAGAGCGGATATCCGAGCGGGTCCTCCGGGTCCGTCACCACCCACAGCACAGCTATCCAGTTCTGCCTGTAACTCGAGAAATCCAGGTACACACGGGCGTCCACCTGTTCGCTGAAGCTTTCAATGTCTTCATATACGATACAGATCTCCACGTCACCTGCGGCGGTTAACCGGGGAAAGTACCGAGCGCCATCCTCGCTGACTGCTCTGTATATATCCTGAAACACAAGCCGGTTTAGCGTGTCTCCCATTGTTTCCTCACCGGGAGAGATGCGCCCTGCAGGCAGGAGCACCTCCGGCTTTATCGTTCTCCATTCATCTGTCATGGACAACCGCACCTCCTCTACTTTTCCTCAAGAAAGTTCTTCTTGATCACTTTCCATTTCTCCATTTCTTTGAGGAACTTGTAATCCGTGGAGTCAATATGGACCGGTGTCATTGTAATGTATTTATTTTGAATCATGTGATAGTCGTTGTTATTGATTTTTTTCAGTTCACCGTACTCACGGTCTAACCAGTATTCTGGCACACCGGAAACACCCGGCTTCTCATCGATACGATCACGGTAATGATGAATATCGAGCCCGGTGACCACTACGCCCCGCAATTCGTCCACTTTAATATGCGGGATATTGACATTAATCAATACATCTACAGGAATATCGTGAATTTTAATCTCTTCCCAGATCGGACGAACTAATTTCTCTACTTCGCCGAAGTCGTCTTTATAGAAATGATTATCATAAGATACCGCTATTGCCGGCACTTCATAAATAACGGCTTCACGGGCCGCACTCACGGTTCCCGAATAGTAAATGTCTTTACCCAGATTCAATCCGGCGTTAATACCTGAGATGACCAGGTCGGGCCTCTCCTGCAAAATGACGTTAATCGCCATCTTCACACAATCGGCAGGCGTGCCATTGACCGCCCATGCCTGTACATGATTCATGCCATGAAAATCGACCTGTTTCACGGTCAATCCTTCGCGTACCGTAATCCGATGTCCTTCGGCACTGCGCTCCGTATCGGGAGCTACAACAATAATCTCGGCCAATCCGTCGAGCGATTTTACCAGTTTATGAATACCAAGTGCATGGATACCGTCATCGTTCGTCACTACCACTTTATACATTATTTGCCATCCTCCACATCGATGTTTTCTTTCTATTCATTGTACTCGTTCAGCCGTGAAAAAGCACGAAAATACAGCCCATTCCTATGAAAGCGCTTTGTTTGAGCCGCGTCTATTCTTTGTTCACAAATTGTTTAAAAACAATATTTGCGGCCTGTGAAAAATCCATGTATATTGAGTGAGGAAACAATTTCTAGCAATCCACACAAACATCCAGATGCGCGGCCAAAACATGGATGGAAAGGAATTACGATGAAGATTTTGCGAGAGTTCGAACGTGTTTTCGAGACACACAGTATCCCGTATCGTTTGGAACAAAAAAACGAGAACCATTATCTCTACCGTACGGATGAAGAGATGAGGGATGCCGGCATGACACCTGACAATGTGATGCTTGATTTGGTCTTCGATTACAAAAACGAGGCCATGTTTCTCGGTATGATTCGCATTCCCCATTCGCTGCGCGGAAAGAACATCGGTGCCGACCTCGTTGGCATCATGAAAGAATGGGCCAAAGAACACCACTGGGTCATCATTTTGGAGAGCGCTCCGGAAAATCTGCTTTTCTGGCAGAAGATGCACTTCTCAAGCTTCATGTACGAGACGTACGGTTTCTGGATGATGGGCTACGGAGCAAAGAGCAAGCTTATTTTCAAAGTAAAATGGACGCAGATGAAAAAACACCTATACGCAGATATAGATGTTTAGAAAATAAAAAGGAGGATCGACCCTGATCCTCCTTTTTCTATCTCTTATTCGATACGCTGCATATCCTGAAACGGGTAGAATATAAATTCCGCCCTTCCGACTACACTGCTGCGGGAAATAAACCCGATTTCTCGGCTGTCCATGCTTCGGTTCCGGTTGTCCCCCATGACAAAGTACGAAGCGCGGGGGACTTTGATTTTATCGAACTCCCCCAGGGTCGCTTCATTAATGTACGGCTCGTCCACCACCTTTCCATTTCGATATAAAACGCCTTCCTTAAGCTCCAGTTCATCGCCTTCCATCCCGATAATGCGCTTAATATAATCTTCCTTGTCGTTGGCGTGCAATACGACGACATCACCATATTGGGGATTTCTCATATAATAAATCCATTTGTTTACTACGATACGATCATGGTTCTCAAGCGTCGGATACATAGAAATGCCCTCTACTACATACGGCGCGAAAAAGAAAATACGTACAACCACAAGCCCTGTGACGAGAACCAAAAAATATCTGCTCCACCGCACCATTCCCGCTTGCTTTTTCACCGTGCCGCTTCCCCCTGCGCATTCCTTTTGTTATTATTTTCCCTGTTTTGCGCACATCTGTACAGGGGGAGAGGTTGTCGAATAAAAAGTTATTTTGCGGCGGCTTTTCGCTTCGGACGAATCGGATTCTCTTCCCAATTCAATTCCACATCGCCGTTCACAAACGTCTGACAAGCGAGCCGATATCCCTGCGCAATCAAATTTTCTCCTAATTTCTCAATTTCTTTCTTGCTGACTTTGCTTAAGTTCTCTTCTCCGCCGTCAATTTTTACTACGCAGGTGCCGCAGATGCCTCCTCCGCATTTATAAGGAATTCCACCTTCATAGCGAATGGACATTCTCAGCAGGTTTGATTCCTTTTCGACCTCGATTCTTTTGCCGCTGGTTTTGAAATCAATCGTTTGCATTGTATATTCCCTGCCTTTCGTTTTCTAATTATTCATACTATATCATATTTATTTTTGGTATACAATATACTAAAATTTATTATTTTTTAACAAGATAAAACTTAAATCTAGCTTGTTTCCTCATTTTCTTATATACTTTTTGGTATACAAAATACAAAAAGTAGGTGGAAAATGTGAATACATTAAAAATCGGAATCATTGGCCTGGGAACTATCGGGCATGCGGTCGCCTCTTATAGTATGGAACGCTATAGAGAGCAAATCGAAGTAGAAGCGGCATTGGTCCGGGATGAAACGCGGGAGTACCACCTGCCAGGCTCTTGCCTGATTACTTCAGACGAAGAACGATTCTTTGCCCAACAGCTCGACGTTATAGTAGAAGCGGCCGGACATGCAGCAGTAAAAGCTTATGGGGCGCGTGCATTAAACCAGGCCTCCCTTGTAGTAGCAAGCATTGGAGCCCTTGCGGAAGAAAAGCTGCTGCAGGAATTAAAAGAGACGGCAGCGCGGCATGGAACCCAGTTAATTGTTCCTTCCGCTGCCATCGGAGGGCTGGATCGGATTCGGGCGATGACGCTTGAACATATCGAGCGTGTGGAGCTGATTACACGCAAACCGCCGGCTGCCTGGTACGGGACGATAGCAGAAGAAAAGGTTGATTTGGATTCCGTGACTGAGCCTACACTTATTTTTAGCGGTACGGCCAATGAATCGGCGCTCCTATTTCCAGAGAGTATAAATGTCTCCGCTGCGCTTAGCCTAGCCGGTGTAGGTTTTCAAAAGACGCGTGTACAGGTATATGTAGATCCGACCCTTACCCGCAATACGCATCAAATTATCGCGGAAGGGTTTGCCGGAAAGATTGAACTCTCGCTGCAGAATACCCCTTCAGCAGGCAATCCTAAAACGGGCTACATTGTGGCGATGAGTATTGTGAAAGCGCTGCGGCAGTATACTGAACCTTTTGTAACGGGTGTATAATCCACTTTCTCCCCGGTAACCATTCGAAAATGACGAATTGGTGCCGGGATTTTTTTGTTTAATAACAAACAGGGTCTTTATGCCTGTTATTTTTGTAACAAATTATATTTATTAAATGATATAATAGTCTTAATATTTAATGTTTTACGTAATGCAAAAAGACTCATCATCCTACTCTGTGGTCGGCTTCTTTTTTACACAAATGTCGCCTGGCCCTCGCCACACATGGGTACGCTTCAAACGGTCAACCACATGGCTTGGTATTGAACCGAAATAAAGATGAAAAAGGAGAAAAAACAATGCAGATGACAATTAGAAAAAAGCTATTCTCTGGTTTTTTTGCTGTCCTTCTGATTTTTAGCGTGGCTGCAGGCATTGCCAGTTACCAATTAAGAGCGGTCGACCAGGTGTACAAGCAGCTTATTGACGATCGTGTAAAAAAAATAATCATTGTGGAAAAACTTATTACTCTTGCCAATAAACAATCTGCGTCGCTACGCTCTTATTTGTTGACAGGGGAAAAAGGTAGTCTGCAAAACTATCAGGCGGCGAAAAACGAGTATACTAAGACCAGCCAGGAAATGTCCACCGCCATCCATACGCCTGAAAACAAAGCGCGCCTGAGTGAACTGAATCGATTGCAGGCCGCTTACGGTAACGCGGCCGAACAGATGATTTTCTATAAGGACCAAAACAACACGAAAGAATACTTGCGTTTAATCGTAGAAAAAGAACGTCCGTTATCCATGCAGTTTATTGCCAAAGCTGAAGAATTCGGCCAGATACAAAAGCAAATGCTTCAAAAAGGAAGCGAAGAAACATCTGCCCGCGTAGCGTCCATAGAGATGATTGTTCTCGTTATTTCTCTTGCTGCACTGGCTGCCGGTTGTCTTATTGCATTGTATATTAGCCGTCTGATATCTGCTCCGGTACGGGCAATTGCCGCAAGTGCAGGGGAAATCGCAACCGGCGTTCTATCCGGTGCGGATGTACAGGTTAAAAACAGAGACGAGCTGGGTGAGATGGGAAATGCTTTCAATCAGATGAAGCAAAACATTCGAGCGCTGATTCAAAAAGCCAGCTTTACTTCCGAACAGGTAGCAGTCTCCTCAAAAGAGCTGTACGCCAGCGCCGAACAAACGTCTGAAGCCGCTACCCAGGTCGCTTCTGCTATCCAGGAAGTGTCAGGCGGAGCGGACCAGCAGCTAAAAAGCGTAAATGAAGGCAAGCTGGTCGTTGAAGAAAACGCTCGGGCAATCCACCGTATCGCCGAAGCGACCACAACGGTATCCGAATCAGCCGCCGATACGTTAAAAGAAGCGCGTCAAGGACAGGCTGTCATTACTAAAACGATACAGCAGATGCAAAGTATCCGAAACTCGGTGAAAGAGTCTGCAAATGTCATACATACGCTGGGAGAAAGCTCACAAGAAATCGGAAATATCATCCAAACCATCCAGCAGATTGCTGACCAGACAAACCTCCTGGCCCTTAACGCAGCAATTGAAGCAGCACGGGCGGGCGAGCATGGTAAAGGATTTGCCGTCGTGGCAGATGAAGTGCGGAAGCTGGCCGAGCAATCCCGCCAATCAACGGAACATATTGCAGAGCTTATCTCCCAAGTTCAACATCGTACGGCGCAGGCCGTTCAGGCGATGGATTATGGGACGAATGAAGCGGAAGCCGGCACCGCCATTGCAGGTGAAGCAGGCAAAGCGTTTGCCCGCATTGTGACACTAGTCCAGCATGTGGCGGAAGAAATCCAAGAAGTCTCAGCCGGTGCAGAAGAGATTTCAGCCAGTTCGGCACAACTGATATCCTCCTTAGAACAACTACTGCTTATCTCCCAGACAATTGCAGACGGAACACAGGGTGTCGCCGCTTCCACCCAGGAGCAGCTGGCCTCCATCGAAGAGGTTACGGCTGCCGCCGACTCGCTTAGCAGGCTTGCTCAGGAACTGCAGGCTGAAATTACTAAATTTCGAGTTTGACCTTCTCCCGCAGCTGAAGCACGTGGAATTCTTTCCTGCGAACACCCCGTGTACCAACGGCGATTTCCCTGTATCATTTTTTCGTAAACACTATTTGTAATATTAGCGGGGTGAATAAAATGGAAGAACAGCAAAGAAGTGAAAACCAACCGACATAAAAATGATGGGAAGAACAGCTGACTTTAGTGGTACGAAGGAAAAAAGATGAAGGAATGAGGAGAGGATTTTAATGTAGAAAAAGGCGACGGCCTTTTTCTTCCCTGGATCTTTTTCCTTCTTCCCCTCCTTCTTTTCTCATGATTTTCACAGAAATAAGCTCCGGCTTTTCGTATATTGTATACCGAAAAATTATAGATCTACCCACTACTCTTAACTCCTTCATACATCCATGGGTAACCCGGAAAAATTGAAGCAGGCAGTGAGACGAGAATGTCAACTTGCACCGGTTGGCCTGGCGGAAGCGGAACCGGCGCGATGGTGCATATTTCGCAGTCTCCCGCTTGACCAAATGCATCACGCAATATACCAGTCGTCTCGTTCGTAATTTGACGCCAGTCCTCTTTTGTCCCAATACCGTTAATATAATAGACGACTTTAATAATATGGTCAATCGTATCTAAATCCTCTACGATACGCTTCAGCATGCTGAGCTGATTGCTTATGCTGCGCCGTGCGCACACTTTCAACCATTCCAGGGATAACTGCCTGCCAATAATATTACCATCATAGAAGAGATGGCTCGGACAGTGAGCCTGAATCCCGCTTACATATACATGGTACTTATCGTGTATCAACGTGACATACGATTTGGTGATGTCCGGGTTATCGGTCAGCACGATACCGCTCTGAGCCAACTTCTTTTCTACCCGCATATTATATCGCCTTCCTGGTCGTATCCGCTGCGGTTTGCTTCTCCAGTTCTTTTTTGAAGCGCTGGAAAAATTCGTCCGCATCCAGTGCGGTTACGTATTTTTTGTTGATTAACGCGTAAGGGCTCATCTTGCAGGCAACACAAATACCGCCGCATTTCATCTCCACTACATCTACCGCATCCGCCGGAGCATGCTCCTTCACGAACGCAAAGGCGTCGCGGGAAGAAGCATGGCGGCTCATGTTACTCTGACAAAATTCCACTTTGATTTTGTTGCTCATCGTATGCCCCCTTATTAACCATTCATTACGTTTGCAGCGCTTCCAGATAGGCTGCTTTGGAGTTGGCGATATGAATTTTCGCCAGGTGCTCGGCCAGCTCGCTGTCTCCGCTCTGCACGGCGATTGCAATGGCCCGGTGTTCTTCAAGCGATTTGCGCAGCCTTCCCGGTACTTCCTGTCCGACCGTGGCAAAAGCCTGGATATATTCGAGCAAACTGTGCAGCATTTCATACAGGCGCGGGCTTCTGGCCAGTTTATAAATCGTTTCGTTTACATCGATATGCAAATCGGTCAGATGCTTCGTATCCAGGTCGTCCCTGGCCAGCAGCTTCTCGATTTCCTCAATCTGTGAGGCAAGCTTCGCCTTGTCTTCTTCCGTTACCCTGGTTGCCGCCAGCTTGACTGCAAGACTCTCCAGCGAAGATAAAATCGTAAAAATTTCAATAATTTCTTCCGTAGACATTTTCGATACAACGACGCCCTTGCGCGGCAACGTTTTGACAAATCCCTGCGACTCCAAGCGAAATAATGCTTCGCGAATCGGCGTACGGCTGATGTTCAGTTTGTCCGCCAATTCCCGCTCTACAATCCGCTCACCCGCCACCAGCTCACCGTTTAAAATCATGTCTTTAATATAGCGGTATACTTTATCCCGAATCGGACTTAGTTCTTCTTTCACCCAGGCATCAGCTTGCATACAATATTCCTCCTTCATTCTCTTTCTATTAAGCTTACTGGATGCTGTGGAAATGTACAAGTTTATGACAGAAACACAGCTCCATAGAGCAGGGAGGAACTAATGACAAGGGCGGGATGTACCTTGATGCGTTCCATAAATAGATAGCTAAGCCCGGCCAATAAAATGGTATGCAGAATACCGGCAGGTCCAATCACCGCATCCCGAAAAAATTCGTAAGCGAGGAGGCCCATCAGCACAGCGACAATCGGGCGGATTCCCTGCGTCATCGCTTTAACCTGCGGAGCGGTCTTAAATAGTGTCAGAAACCGCAGCAGGACAATCATCGCGATGGCCGAAGGGGCAATCGTACCCAGCAGCGCGGCGATAGCTCCAGGAACGCCAGCCACTTGATATCCAATGTAGCCGCCCAGCTTGGTAGCGATTGGACTCGGCAGCGCATTTCCAAATGCGAATGCTTCTCCGAACTCCTGATTCGTCATCCATCCATAGTGGTTTACCACTTCATTCTGAATCAGCGGAATGCTGGGAGGCCCTCCCCCGTAACCCAGAATGTTCGCTACGCAAAAGGCCCAGAATAAGTGCCATAACACCATGCCTATCCACTCCGTTCCGTACTGGTTTGGTCTGTCTCATACGAAGCTTCAGACCGCACTTTTCGCTCTGCCCGCTGTTTTCGTGTCGAGAACAAAAATGCGCCAGCCAGTACTACGGCAATCAGAATGGCGGGAGAAACCGAAAGCACCGTCAGCAGGATGCTTGAGGCTACTGTCAGCAGGATAACAAACGTTTTTCCTCTTTTCTCTACCTGTTTCCATGCTTTACTGAAAAATTCATATGCCAGTACTGCCATCATCACCCCAATAACGGGTTGGATACCCGCTACCATCCCTTTTACTATCGGTGAATGCCGGAACTGGAACAAAAATCCCAGCAGCCCGATCATCAGCACCAGCACCGGAATCGAGACGGCGAAAATGGTGACAAAGGCGCCGAGAAACCCCTTTTGTTTGTACCCGATATAGGCGGCCATTTTAGTGGCAATCGGCCCTGGCAGCGCATTGGCCAGCGCTACAATGTCTGAAAACTCCTCGTCATCGATCCATCTGTATTTTTTGACGGCTTCCGCATGGATAAGCGGAAGCATGGAAGGGCCCCCGCCGTAACCCAGGATACCGGCGCGAAAAAAACCGTTGAACAATTGCCCATAGCTCATGGCGCTCCCCCCTTTCTTATTTTAATTGTGGAATTCGAGCCCGCGGCACGAGCCGCAAAAGCGCGACGCCGACCAGGCAGAACGCCAGAGAAACCACAAATACCATTCTTAATCCATCCACGACATACGGCGCAAACGCAGCCTTTTTCGTTACCATCCATTCGGAGATCGAACCCGGAAACGCAAAGTCCAGAAGCGCGATACCGAGTGCCGTGCCAAGCACAAGTCCGAGATTGCGAACGAGCGCCACCATGCCGCCGACGACGCCCAAATTCGATTTGTCCACGCTCCCCAAGATTAAGCTGTAATTCGGCGACGTAACCATTCCCATGCCGGATCCGAGGGCCAGCAGGCTTGCCGCGATAAGAAGCATCGGCGTCTGTGCGCCGATAAAGCTTAGCAGGAGGAGTGCACCGGACATGCAGCTAAGACCAATCAACGTAATTTTCGACGACCCATGTTTATCAGACAACGAACCGCTAATCGGTCCCATAACCCCAAGCGCCACCGGATACATCATAATCATAATGCCGGTCTGTGTGGGACTGAAATGCCGTACACCCAGCAGATAAAACGGAAGGGTAACCTGGGTCGCAAATACGGCAACAAAGGTAGCAAGCCCGACATACATTCCGACCGAAACCGCCGGATTGGCGAACAGGGAAAGGTTCAAAAACGGCTCCCGCTTCTGTCTCATGCGTCTACCCAGCCATCCGTACAGCCCGGCAAGCGCTGCTGCACTTATGCCAAACGCAATCAGAATGCCCGAAGAAGTCCACCCCCAGGCGTTACCGTTGGAAATACCGAAAATAAATGCGATAATGCTTGCCGCAAACAGCACCCCGCCTACCCAGTCCGGGGTCTGAAACGTTCCGGAACCATCTACCGGAATGTAGCGAATCGCCAGGAACGTAGCGATAGCCAGCACCGGCACGTGAATCAGAAACAACCAATGCCAGTTCAGCCAATCCATAATCAGCCCGCCGATCATCGGCCCGCTTAAAGCCCCTAACGCGACAGCAGTACTCACGAATCCCAACGCTCTTCCAC
>NZ_DFMZ01000006.1:0-20965 GCF_002375825.1 Aneurinibacillus sp. UBA3580 | reverse complement strand
CAACGCTCTTCCACGCGACTCTTGTGGAAAATAGCGGCTGACAAGCCCGATGTTCGTTGCCTGAAACATCGCCGCGCCAAGCGCCTGAACGACCCGCAGGACAAGCAAACCATAGAGCGTTTCCGCAAATAACGTCAAAACAGAGCTAACTCCAAAAATAATATAACCTGTATTATGAATGCGCTTGCCCCCGAACCTATCGCCCCATTTCCCCATCATCGGAAGCAGGGAAGCGATGACCAGCAGATAACCGGAAGCTACCCACTGCACAAGGGAGATGTCCTGCTGAAAGAGTATGGATAGACCCGGAAGCGCAATATTTACGATGCCCGCCGTCAAATGGGAAACAAACGCCCCCAGGCAAATCGCAAGCAGCATGCGATTCAGCTCTCCCATCCGCGCGGCGGGGCGTGCGGCGGGAGCGGCGCTGCTCGACCTGATTAAAGGTTGTGCCATCCGTACCGCCCCTTTTCATTGGAGAAGCTTTCCTTCTTCGGTTATTTTTTAATGTCGGCCTCTACCATCACTTCATACTCGCTGCCCAGATATTTCTGGAGCGCTTCTAAGGCGGCAGTGCCGACCGCTGTATCCTGTTCGCCGTTTCCGCCGCTCACGCCGACGCCACCGATGACCTCCCCGTTTACGACGACCGGGAATCCTCCTACGAAGATGGCAAACTTGCCGGGAATCATTTGCTGAATACCAAAAGCTTCTCCGCCAACGGCTGCAGGACCTCCCTCTTTGTTAAATAGATGTGTGGAGCGCTTATGGCCGGACGCAGTAAAGGCTTTGGCCATTGAAATCTCTACGCCGGTAATGCGCGAGCCGTTCATTCTCTCAAGCGCAATCGCATAACCGCCGTCGTCCACCACGCATATCGTCTCCAGCACGCCGATTTCTTCCGCCTTTTTCCGTGCCGCTTCAATCATAATTTTCGCTTCTTCAAGTTCAAGTCTCAGTACTTGCCGCATAGTTGATTCTCCCTTCCTCTTTCATTCTATGCTTCAAACTTAACGATAAACAGTTTTTGCTTGGACATAAAATGCAAGTGCGTCTCGGCCGCTTTCACGATAGGTGGCCGTGCTGGAATTTTTCATGCCGCCAAACGGAGCGTTGTATGCCACTCCCGTTGTCGGCTTATTCACTTTTACCATGCCGGCTTCAATTTGATCGACAAATTTGGTGGCTGTTTTTTCGTCAGCCGTGCAAATGGCCGCGGCCAACCCGTATTCCGTATCATTCGCCAGCGCCAACGCCTCCTCGAATGAAGAAACTTTCATGACACCGATGACCGGACCGAAGATTTCTTCGCGCATAATACGCATCTCAGGCGTTACATCAACGAACACGGCCGGCGAGACATAATACCCCTTCCTCAATTCGCCTTCTGTCAGCTGTTCGCCGCCGGTCAGAAGCGTCGCCCCTTCCGCCTTACCACTTTCTACATACTCGAGCACGGTACGCAGTTGGCTTTCATTGGCGAGCGGTCCCAACTTAACACCTTCGTCCATTCCGCTTCCGATGGTCAATGTGCGTGTAGCTTCCACCAGCTTTTCCACATAGCTGTCATATACAGCTTCCATTACGAATACCCGGCTTGTTCCGGTGCAGGCCTGGCCAGTCAGACTGAAGCCGCCGGCAATAGTCATCCGCACCGCCTGCTCCACATCCGCATCATCCATCACGATCAGCGGATTCTTGCCTCCCAGTTCGAGCTGTAAGCGTGTCTTAAAGGAAGAGTTCTTGTGAATTTGCTCTCCGGCATATGTGGAGCCGGTGAATGTCACCGCATTGATATCTTTGTGAGAGACAAGAATGCCGCCGATTTTAGATGCCGACCCGGTGATAAAGTTCAGCACGCCGGCCGGCAATCCCGCCTCATACAAACACTCGGCCAGACGAAGTCCGATAAGCGGCGTATCAGAAGCCGGTTTGAAAACAACCGTATTTCCTGTCACCAATGCAGGCGCGATTTTGCGCGCCGGAATGGAAATTGGAAAATTCCACGGTGTAATAACAGAAATGACCCCAAGCGGCTCCTGTTTGGTATAAAGAAAACTGCCATCGTCAGCAGGAAGTGTCTGCCCGGTTACATTCAATCCTTCGGATGCGTAATATCTAAGCGTCTGGGCGGAACGCTTAACTTCCATAATGGCCTGCGCCAGCACTTTTCCTTCTTCCCGTGTAAGTTCCCGTCCGTATTGCTCTGCCCGCTCCTCCAGCAAATCGGCCGCTTTATATAAAATGGCTGCTTTTTTCGAAGGAGGATGCTTCGCCCATTCCTTCTGCGCCCGCCGCGCCGCCGCAATCGCCCGCTCGGCGTCGCGAACATCGGAAGCCGGGAAGCGGCCTACGCAATCTTCGATATCGGCAGGATTAATGCTTTCGAAGTACTGACCGCTAGAAGGTGCCACCCATTCACCGTCAATTAGATTCTGGTACGTTGTTACACCTGTCGCTGCTGTCAAGTCAATCACCTCAACTTTTAGAAGTTAGACAAGAAAGTAAGAGAAAGAGCTTATCGTATCTACTTTCAACCTTTATCCTTATTTCATTTTTAGTACAAACAGCTCTCTCTGTCCGAGAGAGCTGCTTGCATACGGTATAATTTTGACTTTTATCACGGTTACGCTTACCATATATCCAACTTCTTACTTCCAGTCACTCTATTCTCTATAATGTTGCATACGGCTTTTCTTCTACGACAGCACGGTAGATGCCATCGATATACATGCGGCGCATTTCCGTCGCTTTCTGTACCGCTTTCAAGCAGCGTTCCTGCAATTCAGGCGTATTGGCATATTTCAGTACGATTTGGTAGCCACGCTCGCCGTGAATTTCGTCGGAGACGATGTGCAGGTCGAAGAATTCGATTTCATGATCGGTGAATCCATACTTCTCACGCAGAATCGGCGTCTGTTTGCGGTAGATGCCCGGCACCTGTGATTCAAGTCCGATGATGAGCGCCGCCGTTGCTACGATGAAATTCTCGCGCATGGCTATCGCGTAGCACCAGCTTTGCAGACCAAGCGTCGTAGCCAGCATATTGTCCGGGTTTTCCACCTTTTCCCGCGTCGTGCCGCATACTTCGCCGAAGCGAATCAGCAGGTCTGTGTGACGGTCGCCGCCAAGCTCTTCTTCCCACATGTTTTGCAAGAGGAAATCTTTCGCATCTTCATACGGACAATTGGAATACATGTATCCTAAATAGTCTGCGAACGGCCCTACGTAGTGATAGTGCTGCTCTACCCATTTTGCGAACTGCTCGCGTGTTAGCTGACCTTCAGCCCATGCGTTTGTAAACGGAGCTACCTCACTGCTGTTGCCTTTTACCGCCGCTTCCAGCTTCTCGCGAAACACTTCTTTGTCCATCAATTCTGCCATTGTTCATTCCTCCTTGTATATTGTATACCAATTTGGTGAAAGAGTAAGAGCTTGTCCAAATTTATCTTCTATGTATTTCTAACAATAAGATAAATGGCTGCTCTTTTAGTATATTGTATACCAAATCGTTTCTTGTTTTTATATTAACACATATAAACAACCTGTCAATAGAATTTATCTAAAAATTCGAGTTTTCTATAAACTTTTTATAGACCCCTGTACATTGAGCATATACCGCAGCTCTTCTTCTAAGCGATCCAGCGCGGTTTCTACAATCTTTTCTCCAAGTTCGTAGCTGCCCCACGTGGCGTCCCCAATGCAACCGTTCTCGGTCATTTCTTCGTAACGATAGAATCCCTGAAGCGGCTTGCCTGGCCGCAGATGACGCCAACGTGGATTCGGGTTCAACTGCCCCTTCTGCAATTTATCCTCCCTAATAAGCTCCGGCGCAAGATAATACGCCTCCGATATTTCCCGTTCACAGCTATGCCCAAAAGGAGAGGAAGCGATATATTCCTTATAAACGTCGCTTGCACTCGCCGTTGTTTTTGCATAATAAATGGTGACGTCTTGCTCCACGCTTATCTTCTGGCAGGCTACCGATAGCGTAGACTGATTCCCCCCGTGTGCATTCAGCCACAAAAACGTAGTGATACCGTGATGCTTGAGCGACGCAGTAATATCCCGCAACAGGCTAATCATCGTCTCGGGTTGAAGCGAAATCGTACCGGGAAAATTCAAGTGATGCGGCGAGATTCCCATTGTTACAGCGGGAGCGACAAGCGCAAGGGGATGAAGGCGTTCCGCAAGCCTATCGGCCATTCGCTTCGCCAGCACCGCATCGCAGCTTTCCACCATATGCGGTCCGTGCTGCTCATGCGCGCCAATTGGAACAATCGCCAATCTGGCGCTCGTAAGCGCATCTTTAATTTCCGGCCAGGTCATTTGCTGCAGATCATAAATGTTCACAACTACTCCTCCCTGCCTGATTGTTTTTTTGTCTTTTATACTGTATATTGTATACCATAATTTAAATGATGGATAGTCCTTATGTGAATATGTCTTGATATATCCATACTCTTGTTTCTGTGAAAATCATGAGAAAAGAAGGTACCGTAGCATGTGGTATAATAGAGCGAAAAAATTTATTGGAGAGATTCCCATGATTGTACAAACGCATTATAAAGAAAGAACAGCAGCAGAGCAATTAAGCAAAGGTCTGGCGCTTTTGTTCCGTGCGGCAGGAGACCGCCCCCTTGTGTTTGTCTGCATCGGCACAATCAAAGCGATAGGCGATGCGCTCGGGCCGATGATTGGGACGCTGCTTCAGGACAGCGAATTGAAGAACGCGCATGTATACGGCACGATTAAGGAGCCGGTGCACGCATTGAATCTGCATGATACGATGAAAGAAATTCAGCAAAAATACGACAATCCATTTGTGGTAGCCATTGATGCCTCGCTCGGCCACCTGCACCATATCGGCTACATTCAATTGCTCGAAGGCCCGCTCTTTCCTGGCAACAGTATGAAAAAGCAGTTGCCCGAAGTAGGCGATATCCACATAAAAGGCATCGTGAATACGACCGGTCCGTACAACTATATGATGCTGCAGACCGCAAACGAAAAATCGGTACGCAGCATGGCTAAGACCATTGCTTCCGCTTTGTTTAACGCAGCGGCAAAAAGGCATAACAAAGCCGTCGATGAAGTGGTATAACCACCGACTCAACGGCTTTTTGCTTGCATTTGCGCTTACCAGATGAGCACGGCCAGCATAGTCGCAACGACAAGTCCGGTTATTACAGGGAAAAAGTTCTTCCTGGCCAATTCGATGGGCGATACACCGACGAAAGCGGCAACCGCTACCAGCGAAGACCAGGCAATAAATGTACCGCCGCCGGACCAAATCGATCCCATCTGACCAACGGCCGCCAGCATGGATGTGTCAATGCCTGTCCCGTGCGATAGCGCACCGGCAAGTGCGCCGGTAATCGGCAGGCCGGCAAAGCCTGAACCGTCAATACCGCACAAAATACCGACCAATAGCACGCCGAATGCCGCGATAAATTCATTGCTTGGAATATACGCCTGAATACCGTCCACGATATCGAACAAAAAACCAGGTGCCCCTTCGCCGAACACGGCCACAGAGTGCTCCTGTCCACCCAGAAAGAAGAAGGCGGCAATCGGGATAATCGAACCCATAATTTTAATGGCAAACCCGAATCCCTCGGTCAGCCGTTCTCCAATCTCTTCAAAGGCTTCGCCTTTATGCCTGGCAATCGTGGCTACCAGCATAATAAGCGCTGCAGTACCGCCAATTAATGCGCCCGCGTCTCCGCCTTTGATATCGAATACACTCATCGCGACAATATCGAGCAGAAAGGCTACAATAGTAAATATAGCAAAGAATGCAGCAATCGTGCCGGACTCTTTCTGCGGCATAAACTCCAGAGTTGCCGCCGCTTCTGCTTCGCCTTCCCCGAAGTACTCTTTATTCAAGTTATCCTGTTCTTCAGAGGTGTCCACCGGCTTTTTAATGGTTTTAGCAATACGGGCATAAGAGATAACGCTTGCCACTCCTCCTACAACGAGCGTTAGCACGATAGACTTCATCCATACGTCTTCGGCTATTTGCGGTGCGCCGGCCGCTTTGGCAGATAACGCGGGAGCCACCTGCATCAACGCATCAGCAGCCAACGCCATCCCCTGGCCGGCCAACGTTACGGCAATGGCTATGCCCATCGGAGGTAACCCGACGCGCAGCGCTACCGGGATAAGCACCGCAGCGACAAGCGGAATGGCCGGCGTCGGCCAGAATGCGGTCGATAACAGGGCGGTTGCGCCGAATAAAATCCAGTATGCCATATGCCCGTTTACGATGACGCCCTGAATGGGCGCAATCATTTTTCGGTCAGCTCCGAGCTCTTTTAAAGCGTTCAGCATCCCTACCATAAACGCAATCAGCAGTATAATGCTGAACAACTCTTTGGCTGCCATAATATTTGCGTTGTAGATTGCGGCCAGTCCCGCTACGATACCTTCCCCGAATCCGCCTTTATAAGCCCAGCCCAGCAAAAATGTAGTGACGAGCGAAGGAATAATAACCCCTTTGCGGAACAGCATTGCCAGCACAACAGTGACGGCTCCTGACGCGTAAATAATATGTGCTAAATCCCAATCCATCCATATCCCTCCTTGTCTAATTGTCCCTTCCACCCGCCGTAAGCGCTTACTTTCCTTTAGATTTTCCGTTTATCTTTACTGCTTTTCACCTGATTTCTAACTACAAGTTTGCACTCGTCACCCCTCCTTAGCATAAAGTATATTGTATACCATTTATTGCAGTCTAACATATTATTTATGATATTAATAGTATTTTTGCAAATAATCTAACAATTAATTTGATTGAAAATTATTCCTGTATTATGAGAAAAACTCGCGGGCGTTGCCGCTCGTCCTTTTTCCACACAGAAGACAAGCGGCCGCACACGCCTCGCGAGTTTTTCCTCGATTACAATGGAGGGAAAGTATATGTCGCTTTAGCACTGTAAATCGACATATACTTTCCTATACCATAAAAAATCCAGGGAATGGAAACCTGGTTCACGTTTCCACTCCCTGGATTTTATTATTATGAAATTTCCTCTTCGCTTAACGAATATTCACCCAAACACTCTTCACTTCTGTGTATAATTCAAGCGCGTAGCTGCCCATCTCGCGCCCGATACCGCTCTGCTTATATCCGCCAAACGGTGAAGCAGCGTCAAATACATTATAGCAGTTCACCCAAACTGTACCGGCTTTAATACGGTCCGCCAGCTTGTGGGCATTGGCAACGTTCTGCGTCCATACGCCTGCTGCAAGCCCATACGTCGTGCGGTTCGCTCGCTCAATCAAATCGTCAATGTCCTCAAACGGCATGGCCGCCAGCACCGGACCGAAAATTTCTTCCTGGGCGATCGTCATATCATCCGATACTTCCGAGAACACCGTCGGCGTCACAAAATAACCCTGTGCAAGCGTCTCATCCTCCCGCACGGCAGAGATTATCTGTGCCCCTTCTTTTTGTCCGATATCGATATAATCGGTTACCCGATTGTACTGCTCTACCGACACAAGAGGTCCCATCTCGGTGTCCGGTAACAGGCCATTGCCCACTTTAATTTTCTCTGCATGAGATACCATATCACTTAGTACATTATCGTACACTTTTTTGTGTACATACAAGCGTGAACCCGCGCAGCATACTTGTCCCTGATTGAAGAAAATACCGCTCAACGCTCCTGGAATCGCCCGGGACATGTCCGCATCCGGAAGAATAATATTCGGCGACTTGCCGCCCAGCTCCAAGGAAATTTTCTTCAATGTTCCTGCCGCTTTCTGCATAATCAGTCGTCCTACTTCAGTCGAGCCGGTAAACGCAATCTTATCTACATCATAATGTTCGACGAGCGGCTGTCCCGCCGTTTCGCCGAATCCAGGCACGATATTGACCACGCCTTCCGGAAATCCGGCTTCCATAATAAGCTCTCCTAAGCGGAGGGCCGATAGCGGTGTCTGCTCTGCCGGCTTCAATACTACAGTGTTACCGCAGGCGAGTGCCGCGCCCAACTTCCATGCCGCCATAAGCAGCGGGAAGTTCCACGGGATAATCTGGCCGACTACGCCGACCGGCTCCCGTTTCGTATAATTGAAATAATTCGGTACGGAAACCGGAATGGTCTGTCCGTAAATCTTCGTTGCCCAGCCTGCGTAGTAACGGAAATGATCCACTGTTAGCGGGACATCCCCATTGCTCGTTTCCCGAATTGGCTTTCCGTTATCCAGCGTTTCCAATTGCGCCAATTCCTCTGCATTTTGTTCAATCAAATCGGCCAGACGATACAGCAATTGTCCGCGCTGTGACGGACTAATTTTGCTCCATGGGCCGCTAAGAGCCGCTCTCGCTGCTTTTACCGCTCTGTCAATATCCTCTGCATCGCCTTCGGCCACCTGGCACAATACTTCCTTCGTGGCCGGGTTGATCGTCGCGAACGTCTTGCCGCTCGCAGCTTCCACCCATTGACCGCCTATCAACATTTTCTTTGGCTCTTTGAGGAACTTTTCAACATTGGGATGTAACGATGGCGAAGCTAGCTGCATGAACAAATGCCTCCTTTAATTTTTAATATGCCAATCCATCACCTACTATATATGAAGGCGCTCGCAAAATAAATAGTTTTTTTAAGAAAATATAGAATATTCTTTCGATATTTTATTACAAATAACGACAATGAAAGCCGGCATTTTTCGAATAAGAAAAATGTCGGCTCTCTATCGTGCTATTTTGGTTATTGCTCCGGTGGACGCTTTTTTCTGCCTCCATGGCTCGGATATTTATGGCGGGGTTTCGGATTGCGCATCACCATGTACGGTTCAAGCTCTCCGTCCTCATACATAAACGGAATTGGGGAAATGGGAATGTTGCCCCGCATCGAGAAATCAACCGCGATTTGTGCCAGCATATATGCGCCTTTGGCATCCGCCAGATCAGCGACGATAAGTACGTCTTGATGCGGAAGCGCTACGCCCATCTTACCCTTCACTTTCTGGCGCATCCAGGAGAGTAAATTAGGATTCAGTACACGGCTGGCACTGTAACTGTCATCTGCTGCAAAGAAATAGAACACATTATCCCCCACCTGATCCTGCTTTGGTACACTGTCAAGCCGGATTAGATTGGTGACAGCAGTGTTATGCAGCTCGTCTTCCTTCATGCCTGCTTCCGCAAGCATCTCCCGCGTCACCAGCGTATAGCTCATCTGCAAATCGAGCGCGTACAATATCGCCGTTTCCGCCGTATGCTCACGCCATACAATATTCTTCTTTTCCTCTCCCCCAAGAAAAGACGGATGACGAAGCACCGGGTACAGGCGTGCCTCACTGCCACGTAGTGTATGCTTCTGCGTCGCTTCGCGGGCGGTCAGGACCACCTTTTTCACAAAGTCCTGTATCCACTGCTCCTTCTCCGACTCATGCCGCTCTACTTTAGCAAACAGAGGCGCAAGTTTTACATTCAGGCCTCCGTCCCGCTTCTTGGGGTGAAACAGCGTAACAGAGGCTCGCTGGTCGTCTCCGCTCTCTATCCGCCAATCGTCCGGAAGTGAGTTCCGCAGTGATTCTATAACCTTTTGATACGTCTCTTTTTGTAATTCGTCTCTTTTATTTTCTTCCATTGTATCTCCTTTACGTCTGAAAAAGCTTCTGTTCGAATTCTTGAATAACCTGGCTGGCATCTTCCCCTGTCCAATCCGCGAGCCGGGCAAGGGCGGTCTGGATAAATTCGATGAATTCATCCAGCTCTTCGGCGTCATATACCACTTCGTCGCCCTCCATACGGGATGTCACCACCATCGATGTAACAAACCGTGTCATCGGAACGTATTCATCATTGAGAAAATAAAACACATACGGGTACTGCTCCACCAGGCGGCTGGCCCATGCGTTAACCCCCTCATCCCCCATGACATCCTCAAGCTCACCGGAAAAACCGTAAAACGAAAACACCAGACCGCCTCTCTTCTCGCGGATGCGCTTTGGATCTGACAGGATATCATCAAAAAAAGCAGCCAGTTTTGTAATATCTTCCTTCTCCACTTCTTCGCGCGACACTTGAAGCGGCGTAATATGGGCAAACTCGTCCTCTTCCGCTTCAGGCCGGGCTTCAGGTTCCGCATTATTGAGTTCTGCGCTGTCTAATCCGTATCCATGCTCAGCAGACGACAGCGTATCCTCATCCTCTAAACGCTGTGACATCGTGTCCAGCCACCGTTCAAAGCGGATAAAATCCTCTTTCTTCAGTTCCCAGCCAATCGCTTCGGCGAACATGCCCACAACCCGGCGTGCATCCCACCCGAGCGCCTCACACGTATCATAAATCATGACCAGACGGCTCTGCACGAATGTATGCTGTTTCTCCGGCTGCACAGGTAACACATACGTCCGGTAAATTCTGGCCGTTTCTTCATCTGTCCAATCAAAAAACGCAGTGGCATCATATGTCTCCCGCTCAGCGCCCTCGATATATTTTCCGATACGCTTGCCGAAGAATTCGTCAGTCTCCGCCGCCAGATCCGGCGAAAGGCGAAGCTGCAGGCGACCCTCACCGCGCAGCCCCCGTTCAATTTGCTCCAGAATTTCTTCGATAAGGCGAAAGATTTGTTTATAGCTATGGTGCTCAATTTTATCGCGCGTAATGACATACGTGTACGGTTCGGCACGTCGTTCTTCCAACACTTTCTCTTCCACGGCAACACCTGATACGGAATCCGCCCCTTTTGCCTCTTCCGCTTCCATTGTATCTTCCATTAGCTCCATCTCTGGCCGTTCTGTCGCCTCTTCACGCTCTTCCTCGTTTTTCCGTCCCGCAAACATTCTGCGCAGGAATTGTCTTACCATGATTTAACTCCTCCTGTTGCCTTTTCCTACGTATTCGACACTCTTTTTATGTTTTCCTACCCTATTGTAAGGGTAAAATGACAGCAGGAAAAGCATCCAAAGCACGTATCTGGCGTGCGCTAAAAATCTAATTGACAATCTGCTCTCTTGTGCCTTATGATGATTCAATCATGATTCAATCGCCGAATCCGTAAGGAGCGGGGGACCCACGTAGTAGGGGTGAATCACCTCTGGTGTAGGGCATTCAACCTTATGCCCGAACCCGTCAGCTAACCTCGTAGGCAAAATAAGGAGAGGAATTATGGTTAGCTTTTTCAGGAATGTGTTAAAAAAAGAAGCCAAGCCAAAAACATTAATTGAATTACAAACAGATGCAAAGAAGTGTTTAAGCGGCTTAACAGGCAAAAAAGTGACCGTAAAGGTAGAGACAAAGCAGGAGAAAAAAGAAATTAAAGGAATTCTCAAGAAAGTGTCTGCTGAAATTATGGGCACGCAGCATCAATGCCTGCATTTCTGTCTTGACATCAATACGCAGAGTATCGGGACGCTGGAAGTAAGCTCCGTTTACGAGGACGATGACCAGGTCATTGTGCTGTGTGAGCCAGACCACGCAAAGCCAGGACACTACAACAAAATCATTACAGTTACGAAATAAGAATATTGACACCCCGCCTCTCTAAAAGGTTGGGGTGTTTATTTTTTTGTGCCTTTGCGGCAATAAACAGGTAACGGTTTAGAGCCAAGGGGCGCTCTGTTTTCATGTAAAAATATAAAATTTTTAGTATTTCAAAGAAATTCGGAGAATAACGGAGTATTTGCGATGTAGCAACTACTTTATAATATAACAGTAATTTGTAACATAATATCTGTTATATTACAATGATAAAAAAAGGAGGCGTCAACGATGATTCCAGTATCTGAGTTCTATAACAACCTTCCAAAAAAAACATGTGCCCGCTGCGGTGTTGTATTATCTGAACAAGCCGAATCGTACAAGTCCGAGTGTGAAGATTGCCATAATAAAAACGATAACTATCCCGCTTAATTTACAATTCCAGGGGAATTTATGGAAAGCTTCATAAGCATGATGTGATGTAATCACTTGAAAACCATGGTCGTTTTGTATTATCATTATTTTCAATTCAAATAGTAAAAGCAATGATGAAGATAAGTAGGCGGAACGAGGCGTCGCAGAGAGCCGGGGGCGGTGGAAGCCCGGTACGTACTCCCCGCACGAATGGACTTCTGAGCTCCCTGTTGAACGCGAATGCCAGTAGACAGAGGCGGGTTCCCTCCGTTATGCGGGAAGAAAGCGAGCCGGCAAAATGCCGGTTAATTAGGGTGGCACCACGGTCCCTCGTCCCTTGCGGATGGGGGATTTTTTTATTTTACATAAGAGGAGTGGACAGGTATGAAACAAATTTTTTCCGGCGTACAGCCGAGCGGAAGCTTTACGCTGGGCAACTATATCGGAGCAATGAAACGCTTTGTTGATTTACAGGAGGAAGGCAATTGCATTTACTCTATCGTCAACCTTCACTCGCTGACCGTACCAAAGGAAGCGAGCGAACTGCGTGATTATACGATGCAGCTTGCCGCCATGTATTTGAGCATTGGTATCGACCCGAAAAAATCGATCCTGTTTATTCAGTCCCAGGTACCCGAGCATGCCGAACTCGGCTGGCTGATGCAGTGCACCGGCTATATCGGAGAGCTGGAGCGCATGACACAGTACAAGGACAAATCTGCGGGGAAAGCGGTTGTGACGGGAGGTCTGTTAACGTATCCGGCGCTTATGGCGGCGGACATCTTGCTCTATAATACGACACATGTGCCAGTCGGCGAAGACCAGAAACAGCATCTCGAATTTACGCGGGATATGGCGGAACGCTTTAACAAAAAGTACGGCGAAACTTTTGTTATTCCTGAGCCGATGATTCAAGAATTCGGCGGCCGGATCATGTCGCTTGACGATCCGACCAAAAAAATGAGCAAAAGTAATCCAAATGCAGGCAGCTACATCGCGCTGCTGGACGAGCCGAATGTCATCACAAAGAAGATTAAGCGTGCCGTTACTGATTCGGAAGGCACTGTACGTTACGACAAGGAAAACAAACCTGCCGTCAGCAATCTGCTGACTATTTATTCGGCCTGCACCGGCGAAACTATCGAGACGATCGTACAGCGTTATGAAGGCCGCGGCTACGGCGATTTCAAAAAGGATCTCGCTGAAGTAGTAGTCGACACTCTCACGCCAATTCAGGAAAAATACAAACAGTGGATCGACAGCCCGGAATTAATTACCATCCTGAAAGACGGCGCGGAACGTGCCCGGACAATCGCTTCCGCTACCATGGATAAAGTCCGTAAAAACATGGGATTAGTCACGTTTTAAAAAGCACAACCACCATGCTTTTCAGCCGCAACCCCGACATGAAAATCGTGGGAAGGGCGGCTGACTTTTGGGGGACGAAAGGAAAGGAAAGGAAAGAGGGGAAAGAATGAGGAGAGGATTTCAATGTAGAAAAAGGTGAACGCCTTTTTCTACCCTGGCTCTCCTTTCCTCGTTCTCTCCTTCTTTCCTCACGATTTTCACAGAAAAAAGGCCTGCCTATATCGAACAATAAGCAGGCCTCTTATCTTATCCATTTATTCTCCCTTAAACTCCGGCTTACGCTTTTCGCTGAAGGCATTGAGCGCTTCGATGCGATCCTTTGTCGGGATGATGACTTCATACGCTTTCGTTTCGATTTTCAGGCCGGTCTTTAAATCAGCTTCCATGCCGTAGTTTATCGCATATTTCGCCTGCATGACAGCCAGCGGGCCGTTTTGCATAATCTCTTCCGCCAGTCCGCGGCATTTCGGAAGAAGGTCTTCACGCGTCGTCACGCCGTTTAAAATTCCCAATTTCTCCGCTGTAACAGCATCAATTCTGCGCCCAGTAAAAATAAGTTCCTTCGCTTTGCCTTTGCCAATTAAGCGCGGCAAACGCTGTGTGCCGCCAGCGCCCGGAATAATCGCCAGGCTTACTTCCGTCAGCCCCATTTTAGCCGAATCTACCGCGTAGCGGAAATCGCATGCCAAAGCCATCTCGAACCCACCGCCGAAGCAGAATCCGTTAATCGCGGCAATCGTCGGCTGCGGCAATTCTTCCACCATATCAAATACGGAACGAATCTTATGAATAAACTGGCGTACCTGCGCTTCGCTCATCGTTCGTCTTTCTTTCAAGTCTGCGCCCGTGCTAAAAGAACGATCACCCGCACCTGTAAAAATGACGGCACGAATTCCTTTATCAAAACGGATTTGGTCAAGAATGCCTTCTAACTGCGTCAGTACTTCGTAATCAAAGCAATTTAGCTCATCCGGACGATTCAGCGTCACATACGCCAGATGTCCTTCTTTCTCGAATAAAACTTTGGTCTTCGCCGCTACTTCGTTACCCATACATTCGCCTCCACTTTTTCTACAGTTTGCCACTCTCCCCTGCAGAATCAATTCGACAAATGTATGCGTTTTCCTCCTATTTAAATCACTCAGGAAGAGACTTTCTTGTTCTTGAGCGGTTGCACGGTTCTCACGATGGTTTCCCAGCGTGCTAACCAATTGATGCCTTCCATTACCCATGTTTCAATCTCTTTTATCTTACTGTCAATAAGACCGAGCGCCCTCCCAATCAAATAAACCATCGTGACTTCTTCCTGTGCAATCTCTTTGTCCAGCGTAGCCAATTTAAACATTTTGCGGACAAGCATCATTTTTTCCGGCTCACTCAAGTACGGGCTTACCTCACGCGCCAGGTCTTCCGGATTTTTCGGGTTCTCTAAATCATCATGAAACACCTGACGTTCCCGCACGGTGAAAATATCAAGATTCACCTGACGGAAAATCCGTTCCATTTCCTCATCATCTAAGTATCCGTCCGCCTGAGCCACACAGATCAACAGTCGGATTTCGTATAGTTTCGGATGGCTTGCTGCATCCGTTCCTTCTTTCATTTAACCCGTGCTCCTTTCTTGAAAACGCTTTATTGTTATCATTATAACATTTTTATTTATGATAATTGTTATGAAAATCGTAACGTTTATACAAAATTTATACACGATCATATTCAGCCGTATGAGCAAAAAGCGGTCCCGCTCATAAATACAGGACCGCTTTTTTTCACTCCTTTACGGAATGGATGGTTTGCGCAAGCTGGGCAATGGATGTCGTAAGCTGTTCGAGCCTGGCTTCAATCCGTACAAGCAGGTACAGCGTAATCGCGACCGGAAATCCCACATTTGAAATGAAGGCCACCCATTCGTTCATGCGCTTCTTCCTATGCAAACGAAACCGGCAATACGGTATGGTCGATTACGCGTGCGGCCTTTTTTCCGACAATGTTTCCCGACATCGCGGAAAAAGCTTGCTTCGCTACGAGAAGCTCCATCGTATTCGCTACTTCAATCGGATCGACCGGAAGCTTCGGGTTCGGAACCGCTATTCGCACAGTGCCGCCACCGCTTGTCGCAAATGTCATCTCCAGGGTTTTCATATCTTCTCACCTCTTTTTCTTCTTTGGACTCGTCCCTATTCTTCCGTTAGTTCGCTTACGACAACTTGCTGCACGCCCGCAAACGGCAGCGTCTGCAAACCAGCCAGGGCATTTGCGATTTCATGAATATCGTCACCGCTGACCGATGGTGCCACATTTTTGTATATCTTTTTTGCCAGCTTCACATTTCCCTTCGCATCCACGCCGTCTTGAAACAAAAGAACCATCTGCACCTCTGTTGTTCTTCCTGTTACCGCCATGCCTGTCACCTCCTCCCTTTCGGCATCTTCTGCCTTTCTACTTCATAATTCAGGCACTTTAAGCAAAAAAGGGACAATAGGCGACATAAACTTAAGAAAAATATAATAATCCAAAAGAATCATGCCTCTTACATCTTAAGACGTATAAAATAAAAGAATGGAATTCCATAAAAAGGGAAGGGAACGTATGATAGATCAAAACAAGCGACAGCATTTTAGACAAACGTTTCAAAAACCGCTCTGTGCCAATATGACCATCGTCAGAATCAAGGATAACGAAATTGATACGAGAAGCACAAAAACATGCATTCTTGATATCGGTCCCGGAGGCTTGCGATTTATGACCAATCTGAAACTTCCGGTAAACCCATACGTTGTCCTGGAATTTCAAACCCGCATTCTGGATCGCACACTCAGCTTCCATGGATATATTGTCAGAAAAGTGGAGGGAACGAACGAATTTCATGAATACGGCGTGAAATTCGTACTCGATGAGACTGAACAAATGGAACTTGCTACACTCCTAAATGCGATGGCCATCCGCCTGCGCCGTCATTCACAGACTACATCATGCCAGTTCTGCACGAAAGACGATTACAGCCAATGCCTGAGAAGCATAGAGAGTCCCCCTCCGCTCCTCTGATCCCAAAAATAACTCCGAGGATCTTTTTTCCTCTTCCCTTTCCTTCTTCCTTCATGATTTTCACAAAAAAAGAGGGCTGCCGCCCCCTTTCGTTCACTTACCTTTATACTCACCTTATTAACGATTGATTCGCTGTATAGCTTCTCTTTCGGCTGTACGTACAGGAAGAGAACACGGCAGCACATGACGCGCTTCCCGTTCGGCATCTCTAGCCGCAAGCTGTGCGATGATCATGGGGGCACATGCATTCGCCAGACGGTAAAGCGCCCAGCCAAGCATAAGCCCGCCGGCTACATCCAATACCCAGTGAATGCGCAAATATAGCGTGGTGAAAATGATCAGCACGCTGTATATTCCCCAAAATACCGCAAACCGCTTATTTTCTCTCATGGCCAATAGCATGCAGGCAAACGCCACCGATGTATGAAGACTCGGAAAACAATTCTTGACCGAGTACGGCACATGTCCCCAATTATACCCAATGGTTGACCACACTTCATGTACGTTAAAAAACAAATAAAACGGAAGCGCGACAATGGCATGCACCAGCCAGTTGACAAACAGGAGGCGAACGAGCGTTTCGCGATTTGCCGTTACATAAGCGTATACTGCATAGACAAGATACACAGCGATGAAACCAATCACGTACACATCATACAGGGGATCGGCCGGGGTAAGTTCCCGGAACCAAAAGAAAGAACCGTCATTGTAAGGAATAGAAGCCATAAACGCATTGGCGTCCATATAAAACGGCTGCTTCTCCGCCCAGGCATGCAGTGCATCATTCGCCTGGAAAATCGATGTCGAAATAATCCCCATGACAACAATACTCAACAATACAAACGTATTTGTAAACCACTCTTGGCGTCTCGTTCTTCGAATGCGCTCAATGTCTTTGTCTTGTACAGTCAACGGCAATAGCAGCAGGATAATGAATAGGCTATTAAAACCGATTTCATATGAAACAAGCAACGCAATGAACAGGGTACATAGAAAACGTCGAACCATCATCTGTGTCACCTTTTTATACAACTTTGACTTAATATATCGATATCCTTCTTTATTTATATCACAAAAGAATGTCAACATAGTAAGTATGGCTTATATAGCTATCTACCGCGCACCCGCACAAACAAAACTGGTACATTATTCGAACAGGTCGTTCAGTCGTTCGATCGCCCGTTCATCCTTTAGCTGTTCGCGTGCGGCTGTTGCAAGCGTAATTTTCCCCAGCGTCTTGTAAAAAGGAACTAAGTTCGGGGCCGTCTCCATCAGCGCTTTCAAATGCGTCTCCACGGTGCCTGTGTCTCCTCTGACCACCGGGCCGGTTAGCGCCTGTGCCGCCCCCTTCTCAATTACATTTTGTACCGTAGTTTCAATCAGCGGAAAAAGTGCAGACAACGCCTTCCTCTCTTCTATTCCGGTGGTCTTCATCAATTCGACCGCATACCCAATGACGCCCGTCAGAGCGTTAGAAGCAATGCTTGCTGCTGCATGATAAAGCGGCTTCTGGCATGCAGCAAGCGTAAAATGTGCCTGGCCTATTCTGTCCAGCCAATCGCCCAACTGTTTTACAGCTCTTGCATCTCCCTCTATACTGAACATTGCCCGCTCCATCGCTCTGCATCCGGATGTTCCTCCGGCAAAAGTCTGCAGCGGATGAAGCGAGGCAACCAATGCCCCCTTTTCTGCCAGCGGCGCCAGTATATCCGATGCTCTGGCACCGCTCATATGAAATATGACTTTTTCCTCAATAGGTATTGAACTATTTGCTATAGCCGCGCTCACTTCCCCAATGGCGCCATCGCTTGTCGTAATCGCAATCCAATCACTGCTTTTTAATAACTCGTCCAATATCCGGAACGGACGGCAGCCTCTCCCCACCGACTCTGCCGCTATCTGTGCATGTCTATAGGTACGACTGTAATAGCCGGATACATGCTCTTCCCGGCGTGCAAGGTAAAGACCGAACGCGGTTCCCAATCTTCCCGCGCCAATAAATCCAATCTCCGTCATTTTCTATCTCTCCTCTTGCATATAATCTTTCATTTTATATGAAAATAATATGGTATACACTTATAAAAACAAACCGGCATGCGTCATTTTTCGTCATATCGGGTAGTATTCAGTATACATGTAATAAGGGGAACCGGATATTTGTAAAGTTTGTGTAAATTTTATAAGAGCGCCATTGTCTTTTAGTAAATTTTTAATTAAGATTTCAATGTCCAATGGGATTTGCTAAAATGAAGCTTGTATGAAAAAAAATTTGGAGGTATTGTTGCATGATTTTCTCGGCAAAACGAGATGTGTTTCTGGATATGTTATCCACAATCGCCGAAAATGTAAAAGCAGCGGCTCAGTATTTCGTTGATTTCAAAATTAAAAACGAAGCAGATTTGAAAGAGTTTGCCACTACAATGAAAGAATATGAGACCAAAGGCGACCGCTATATTCACGAAATTATCGTGGCGCTAAATAAAACGTTTATTACTCCGCTTGAAAGGGAAGATATTCTTGAATTGGCGAATACGATGGACGACATTCTCGACGGCATGGAGCAGTGCGCTTCCCGGTTTGAGATGTACAACATCACCAAAGTGGACGAATATATGATCCAATTCACTGAAAAAATCCTCAAAAGCACGGAAGAAGTGGCCAAGTCCGCCAAGCTGTTAAACAAGAAAAAACTGATGGACATCCGTCCGCATGCCATTAAAATCAACGACCTGGAGTCCGAATGCGACGACCTGTTGCGTGTGTGCATCAAAGAACTTTTCATCAAAGAAAAAGATCCGATTAAAATTATTCAATACAAAGAGCTGTACGAAATCTTCGAAAGCATTTCCGACAGCTGTGAGGACGTAGCCGATACCCTCGAAACGATCATCATGAGAAATGCATAAGGAGAGGCTCTTTTTTTATGGATACAATGATGATACTTATTATCGCGATTGTTATTCTCGCGTTAGCATTTGATTTTATTAACGGATTTCATGATACGGCCAACGCAATCGCGACTTCTGTATCGACCCGTGCTTTAACCCCGCGAACCGCCATTATTCTGGCGGCTGTCATGAACTTCATCGGGGCCATTACCTTTACCGGGGTCGCCAAAACGATAACAAAAGGAATTGTAGATCCGTTCACGCTCGAGAACGGTACTCTTGTTGTGCTCGCCGCCCTTATTTCAGCGATTGCCTGGAACCTGATTACCTGGTGGTACGGAATTCCCAGCAGTTCCTCGCATGCGCTGATTGGCTCCATTGCAGGTGCTGCGATCGGAGCGGCCGGTTTTGGCATACTGAACTACACCGGCTTCATAAAAATCCTTCAATCTCTGATTATTTCTCCGTTCCTTGCGTTGGGCGTCGGTTTTTTAATGATGACACTGTTTGCCCTGGTATTTAAGAACTTCAATCTTGGCAAAACAAACCGCGGCTTCCGGACGTTCCAGATTTTCACGGCTGCCCTGCAGTCCTATTCACACGGAACGAATGATGCGCAGAAGGCGATGGGGATTATTACGCTGGCGCTTATCGCCGGCGGATTCCAATCTTCCAGCGAAATTCCGGAGTGGGTGCGAATCAGTGCCGCAATTGCCATGGGTGCCGGTACATCGGTCGGCGGTTGGAAAATTATCAAAACGGTAGGAGGAAAGATTATGAAGCTGCAGCCTGTGAACGGAGCAGCGGCAGACTTATCCTCCGCGGTCATTATTTTTGGCGCTACACTTATCCATTTGCCTGTTAGTACAACACACGTTGTATCTTCCTCTATTATGGGTGTAGGTGCCGCTAAACGCGTAAAAGGCGTAAAATGGGGTGTGGCACGCAGAATCGTTATGACATGGATCATCACGCTTCCAAGCTGTGCATTGCTGGCGGGTATTATCTACAAAATTCTTGCGCTATTTTTATAAATAAAATCCCGGCGGGTAAGTCCGCTGGGATTTTTATTTACGGGAGCTATACAACTGTACTTTTATATTGCCCAATCCCTCTACAGCATGCACAACCATAACGGCCAGCTTTGCGTCGTTCGCTTTATCCTGAAGTTGTCTCACCACGAGAAAGAGATCCTGATATAAATAGGAGAAATCCACATGCTTTTGCGGATATTTCTGTTTTAACTTCTGATCGATCTCCTTCAGTTTTTTTCCTGTTGCAAGCAGATTTTGTACCAATTGAGCGCTTACCTGGGGCGTTAACTTATAGGTGGCCTCATACTCCAGAATATCTTTATACAGCGTGCCCATATGCTCTATCGTTTCCTCGCCGCGCAGCGCCCGAAACTCCGCGAGGTAGCTGTCTGTCGTATACTGCTGGTATTTAATAATTCCAAGATACACAACCGCGAGAATCAATGTGTAGAGCACCAGCTGTTTCCCGATTTTTTTCTTCACTGCAACCCCCTCCGCTCTTTTCCCTTCTGTACATGTTATTCTTGTCCTCCACGGTTTTATGTCATAAAAAACACCATGGCCGATTAACCACAAGTCCTAACATGAAAATGAAGGAAAGGCAGCTGAATTCTGTCATAAGAAAGAAAAAAGAGGAAAGAGTGAGGACAGGACTTTAATGTAGAAAAAGGCGACTGCCTTTTTCTTCCCTGAATCTCACTTCCTCTTCCCTCCCCTTCTTTTCTCATGATTTTCACAGAAAACCACCATGGCATCTCAGCCGCAACCCCGACATG
>NZ_DFMZ01000009.1:19583-34358 GCF_002375825.1 Aneurinibacillus sp. UBA3580 | reverse complement strand
GAAAGAATGAGGAGAGGATTTTAATGGTGAAAAAGGCGAAGGCCTTTTTCTACATTAGATCTTTTTTCCTCCCTCTTCTCCCTCTTTTCTTTTTCTGATTTTCACAGAAAAAGGGGGAGGAAATGCCATCCTCGCCCCTTTTACCGCTTTTTCTATTATACTGTCGTCAATTGGCTTGCTTTAAGTGCCTGTTCCAAATCGGCAATAATATCATCCACAGACTCAATGCCGATGGAAAGACGGATCATTTCCGGAGACACGCCCGCACTTGCCTGCTCCTCTTCCGTCAACTGCTGGTGTGTTGTGCTTGCCGGATGAATTACGAGCGTCTTAGCATCACCCACATTGGCCAGATGCGAGAGAAGTTTCAGGCTGTTGATAAACTTCTTACCTTCTTCGACTCCGCCTTTGATACCGAATGTGAAGATGGAACCGGCGCCTTTCGGCAGATATTTCTGCGCACGCTCATAGTACTCGTTACTTTCAAGACCCGCATAGTTAACCCACTCAACAAGCTCGTGATTTTCCAGATATTGCGCCACTTTCTTCGCATTTTCCACATGACGGTCCATGCGCAGATGCAATGTTTCCAGCCCCTGCAAGAACAACCAGGAGTTGAACGGTGATATGGCTGCGCCCAGGTCACGAAGCAGCTGGACACGAGCTTTAATAATGTATGCCAGATTGCCTACCGCCTCCGTATACACTACACCGTGGTAACTCGGATCCGGCTCGGTCAATCCCGGGAATTTGCCGTTGTTCCAATTGAAATTTCCGGAGTCAACAATAACGCCGCCAATGGAAGTGCCGTGACCGCCGATAAACTTCGTTGCAGAATGAACAACAATGTCAACGCCAAATTCAAACGGACGGCAAAGATACGGTGTAGCGAATGTATTGTCCACAATAAACGGAATGCCATTCTCATGCGCAATGTTTGCCAATGTTTCCAGGTCGGTTACGTCCCCGCGCGGATTTCCAATCGTTTCGGCAAAGAGCGCTTTTGTCTTATCTGTGATTGCAGCCCGAACTTCATCTGTGTTCTCCGGGTTCACGAATTTCACTTTCAGACCGAATTTCGGAAGCGTATGCGCGAACAGGTTATATGTTCCGCCGTACAGGTTAGTAGATGCCACCACTTCATCCCCGGCCTGCGCGATGTTAAGAAGCGAGAATGTAATCGCTGCTTGTCCGGATGCGAGCGCAAGCGCGCCCACCCCGCCTTCAAGCTCCGCAATCCGCTTCTCAAACGTATCCTGAGTCGGGTTCATAATGCGGGTATAAATATTACCGAATTCTTTTAACGCGAACAGATTTGCCGCATGGTCAGTATCTTTGAATACATATGAAGATGTCTGGTAAATCGGAACCGCCCGTGATAGTGTAGCCGGATCCACTTCCTGTCCTCCGTGCAAGCATACGGTTTCGAAATCGAATTTGCGTTCTTCTGCCATGTTCAATTTTCCTCCTCTATTCTGTAAAAATTGGAAGCAAGAAGTTGAGATGTGTAAGATTCAAGCTAATGTTGAAAAGGCATACGCCTTTTTCAGCATTAGAATCTAACCTCGTCCCTTCCCCTTACCTTCTTGTCATTGATTTTTCAGGCGGGCAAACGCCTGCAACATTAAGAGATTTTGAGCGCTGCGAACCAAAATAAAATCCCTCTTCTTGGAAGAAGAGGGCTGGATGCTCAGGTATGTACCATCGCTCTCATCTTCCAAAGCATACTGCTTTGCTGGAATTAGCACCTTGCACTTCGTGCCGGTTGCCGGGCTTCTTCGGGCCAGTCCCTCCGCCGCTCTTGATAAGAGATTGCTTATGAAATTCGCTTGTTATATCTGTGCTGTTCTTGTTTGTAATTATAGCCTCACTATTCCGACCTGTCAACTTAATTCGAAAATTTTTATTGAACAAAAATTTTACCCCTCATTTTTTCCAGTGTCTTTGGGCCGATACCTGAAACATTGGTCAGCTCATCCACCGTTTTGAATGCTCCGTGTTCTTCTCTATACTGCAAAATGGCCGCTGCTTTTCCCGGCCCTATTCCCGGAATCGTTTGCAGTTGCTCGGACGTTGCCGTATTCAGATTCACTTTATCTCCTTGCGCCGCAGTAACCATCCCGCTTCCATTTTCACTGGCCACCATACCGTCCGTTACCGCCTGCGGAGCCTTCTCTCCCTTCAACGGTATATACAGCATCATTCCGTCTTTAAGCGGCATGGCCCCATTCACCTGCTTGGCATCCGCTTCCGGAAGCAGACCTCCCGCCATGCCGATCGCCTGATAGACACGCGCATCCCCCGGCAGTGTATAGACGCCCGGATTTTTTACCGCACCTTTGATATCTACAATAATCGAGACAGTCATCGAAGAGGAGGCTTCACCTTTCTGTATCGGTTGCTCTGTTTGCCCGGCGACTTCCGACTCTGACATCGCAGACGTCTGCATAGCCGGTTTCACCTCTGTGAAGGCAAGCGTCTGTTCTATAGTTTCGTTATTCTTGTTATAAAAATAAATACTACTACCTAAAATGAGAAGACATATACTACTAATAATCCACTTTTTCCTGGCCACCAGCAGACTTCTCATTATGCTTACCCCTTTGCTTGTGGTTTTTTTACAGATTACCTATAATTTTTATATAAACATTCTGAATGGATACGAAAAAAGGAGGATGTAAAAATGAGCGTTCATAAAGCCATTACTGCCCACTCAGCCAAACAAGCTGAATACATTACACTGTACCGGAAATTGGATGCCATGCGGGAAGCCTGGATCGAGAAGGCGGTAGAGCAGTGCAAAAATGGAGAAGAAATCAATGTCGAAGAAATTAACAAAGTAACCGAGCAAATTAACCAGCTGGCACAGCGTTATCACCTGCCACCGCGCAAAACTGTAACAGTTGATATGGTACGGGATATATGCAAATAATTACCGTATATCGGTATTTTAGCACAATTGGAAAAATATGTGTACTGAATTCCCCAATCTCTCCATACACATTAAACAATTATAATCGCCGGGGGGATTCAGATGCACATTGGCTTTATTGGAACGGGAAGTATGGGAACGATTCTCATCGAAGCCTTTATTGAATCCGGCGCCGTACCGCCCGCTCACATCATTGCCTCGAACCGGACGCCGGAAAAGCTGCGTGCGCTCGCATCTAAACACACTGCGCTTAGAACCGGAACAAATACGGTCGTCGCACAGGAGGCGGACGTGCTGTTCTTATGCACCAAACCGCTTGAATACAGAACGGTACTGGATGAAATTCAACATGATTTGACCCCCGATAAACTGCTGCTCTCTGTCACCAGCTCCGTCAATGTGCAGCAGTTGGAGGCTTATACCCCCTGCAAAGTGGCCCGCGTCATTCCAAGCATTACCAATACAGCGCTCAGCGGAGCTTCGCTTGTGACGTTCGGAAGCCGTTTCCATGATGCCGACCGTACAAGGTTGATTACGCTGTTATCTGCCATCAGCACACCAATTGAAATTGAAGAACAGGACACCCGTATCTCTTCCGACATTGTTAGCTGCGGCCCTGCCTTCTTCAGTTTTCTGCTGCAGCGTTTCATTGACAGCGCGGTGGCGAAAACAACCCTTACGGAGGAGCAGGCGACGAAGCTGATAACAGAGATGATTATCGGACTTGGGCGCCTGCTTGAAGACGGACGTTTTTCCCTGCCAGCTCTACAGGCCAAGGTGTGTGTACCAGGCGGCGTAACCGGTATTGGTCTGCATGTACTTGATAAGGAGACGCGGGACGTATTCCTCCACCTAATCGAAGCGACTCACCGCAAATTTGATGTGGATGTTCTTGAAGTAAAAGAGATGTTCGCCGACAAAAAAAACTCCTTCCACTAAACGGGGAAGGAGTCTTTTCACATCTGCACCGGTTATTTGACAACCTGGGCATTCGCTTTCAATTCGTCAGGGACGGACAATCCAAAATTCTTGGCTGCAGCTTCATTCATGACCAACTGTACGTCTTTCAGCGTTTCCACCGGCATGGAACCCGGCTTCTCGCCTTTCAGTACGCGGGACGCCATTACACCGGTTTGCCGGCCAAGCTTATAATAATCGATGCCGTAGGTGGCTACTGCGCCGCGCTTTACCGTGTCGCTGTCGGAAGCGAACACTGGCACCTTAGACGCCTTGGCTGCGGTTAGCAGCGCTTCAAACGAAGATACAACCGTGTTGTCGACAGGAATAAGAATGGCATCCACCTTGCCCACAATCGACTCGGTACGCTGTTTTACTTCGTTCGAGCTGGACACACCGGCTTTTTCCACCGTTACTCCCAGCGCTTTGGCCGCTTCCTCAATCATACCCACCTGTACTTCGGCATTGACCTCGCCCGTGTTGTAGATCACACCAAGTTTTTTCAAAGAAGGAATAAACTCTTTCACAAGCTGCACCTGTTTATCCATTGGAGATACATCGGACGTGCCTGTAATATTTTCCGCCGGTTTATCCAGCGCCGGCACAATCTTGGCTGCCACCGGATCGGTTACCGCAGAGAATACAACCGGAATCTCCTTCGCCTGCTGGGCAACCGCCTGTGCAGACGGCGTCGTAATCGGGATAATCAAATCCTTCTTGTCCGCTACCATCTGCTGGGCAATTGTCGCCACATTGTTCATATCGTTCTGGGCGTTCAGATATTCCAGCTGCATCGTCTCCCCGTCTTTAAATCCTTCTTCTGCCAGCTGGTCAATAATTCCTTTGCGAATCGAATCAAGCGCCGGATGCTCGGCAATCTGCGTAATGCCGACCTTAACCTTCTTCTCCGGGCTTGCCTGTTCCGCCTTCTGCTGCACGGATTCCGTTTTCGTCGCCTGACCGCACCCTGCCAGGGCGAGCAACATCGCCACAAGCAAAGCTATGATAACCTGCACTCTTCTCATCTTCTCTCTCCTCCGTACTCTCTCATCTCAAATTTTAAAGCTTGAATGCTCTTCAAAAGTATAGCACGCAAGGTATCAAAATTCTATAACATTTATCCCACAACAATATTCACGAGCTTTCCGGGAACGGCGATGACTTTACGGATTGTCTTTCCGGCCGTCAACTCTTTAATCTTCTCGTTTTCGTTCGCGATCGCTTCCATCTCCTGCTTGGTCGCATTCGCTGGAATTACCATTTTCTCGCGTACTTTACCGTTAATCTGCACGACGATTTCTACTTCATCAAGCACGAGAGCGGACTCGTCAAATGCAGGCCAGCTTTGATGATGAACGCTGTCTTCGTGGCCGATGGTACGCCACATCTCTTCGGTAATATGCGGCGCGAACGGTGCAAGCAAGATAATCGTGCTTTCAACCGCGTGTGCCAGCATGCCGGGATCACCATCTTTCGGGTATGCATAGATTTTGTTGACGAGTTCCATAATGGAGCTAATCGCCGTATTGAATTGACGGCGCTCACCGATGTCCTCGCTCACCTTTTTAATTGTAGCATGTAGCGTCCGGTTCAAATCTTTGGCGGCACTATCGGACAGATTGATTTGCGGATGAGTTGCCACTAAGTCGGCATGGTTATCCACCATACGCCATACACGGTTGAGAAAACGATAGCTGCCCTCCACCCCGCTGTCGCTCCATTCGAGATCCCGATCCGGCGGAGCCGCGAACAGGATAAAGAGGCGTCCGGTATCTGCACCATACTTAGCGATAATTTCGTCCGGACTGACGACGTTGCCTTTCGATTTGGACATTTTTGCGCCGTCTTTCAGTACCATGCCCTGGGTAAGCAGGCTCTTGAACGGCTCCGTGAAATTTATCATCCCCGCGTCATACAACACTTTGGTGAAGAAACGGGAATACAACAGGTGCAGAATCGCATGTTCGATACCGCCGATGTATTCGTCTACCGGCAGCCATTTGTTCGCTTTTTCCGAATCAAACGGGATCTCATCATTTTTCGCATCGGTAAAACGCAGGTAATACCAGGAAGAATCAATGAACGTATCCATCGTATCTGTCTCCCTGCGTGCATGGCCACCGCAGGACGGGCAGGTTGTGTTGACAAACTCTTCGGACTTGGCCAACGGGTTGCTCATCCCGTCAATGACGACATTCTCCGGTAACATCACCGGCAAATCTTCTTTCGGCACCGGAACGATACCGCAATCATCGCAGTAAATTATCGGAATCGGCGCTCCCCAGTAGCGCTGGCGGGATACGAGCCAGTCGCGCAGGCGGTAGGAAACGGTCGCCCCACCCAATCCATTCTCTTTTAGATGCTCTGCGATTTTCTCAAGCGCTTCACGGTTCGGCATTCCGTCGAATGAACCGGATTGCACCAGTACTCCGTCTTCCGTATACGCTTCCGTCATCGTCTCGTTTGCATCAAATGTTTCACCTTCCGGCACGATGACCCGCGTAATCGGCAAATTGTACTGACGTGCAAAAGCGAAGTCACGCGTATCGTGTGCAGGTACCGCCATGACCGCTCCTGTGCCGTAATCCATCAATACATAGTTGGCAATCCAGATCGGCACATCCTGGCCGGTCAGCGGATGACGGGCATACGCGCCGGTAAACATGCCTTCTTTCGGCGCATCGGCCGCAGTCCGGATAATGTCGGATTCTTTTTTCGTTTTCTCGATGAATGCGAGCACATCCGCTTCGTTTTCTTTGCCTTTCACCAGCTTGCGCACAATCGGATGCTCCGGCGCCAGAACCATAAACGTCACGCCGTACAGCGTATCCGGACGGGTAGTAAATACGGTCAGCTTCTCGCCTGCTTCCGGCACGTCAAACGTTACCTCGGCACCGGTGCTGCGCCCGATCCAGTTGCGCTGCATCGTTTTGACCTTTTCCGGCCAGCCAGTCAATTGATCCAGATCGTTCAGCAGGCGATCGGCGTAGTCAGTAATTTTGAAATACCACTGCTCAAGGTCGATTTTAGTTACTTCGGTACCGCAGCGCCAGCAGCATCCGTCTTCTACCTGCTCGTTGGCGAGCACCGTTTGATCGTGCGGACACCAGTTAACCGTACCGTTCTTGCGGTACGCCAGGCCTTTTTCATAGAAAAGCAGGAACAACTGCTGGGTCATTTTGTAGTATTCCGGCGAGCAGGTCGCAATTTCACGCTCCCAGTCATAGCTTACACCCAGCTGCTTCTGCTGATTTTTCATAAAGTCAATGTTTTCATATGTCCATTTGGCCGGCTGCGCGCCCAATTTGATCGCTGCGTTTTCTGCCGGCATGCCGAACGCATCCCATCCCATGGGGTGCAGAACCTGATAGCCATTCATCCGCTTGTAGCGAGCTACCACATCTCCGATAGAGTATACGCGCATATGCCCCATATGAAGGCGTCCGGAAGGATACGGGAACTGCTCCAGGCAGTAGAATTTTTCTTTTGTATCGTCCTCGTTCGTACGATGTGCGTTCGTTTCATTCCAATACTGCTGCCATTTTTTTTCGATTTCGTGCGGCTTGTAAGCTTTCATCAATGACTAACCTCCATCATGCATAGTTCAATCGAGAAGCGGAATGCGAGAGAAAGCACAACGGCTGATACGTTGTACTCTCTATGTAGTTTGAAACTTAGAAATATAAAAGAGAAAGCAGAACATAAGGTTTCTACCTCATGTTTTTCTTGCTTTTTGTTCTCAATTTCACATAAAAAACGCCTCTCATCCCTGTATCATCCAGGGACGAGAGGCGTGACTCCCGCGGTACCACCCTAGTTAACGCCACGCAATTGTGCTACCGGCGTCCACTTTAGCATCCGTAACATGGATGAGGCGGATAACGGTACTCGCTGCCTTTCCCGCTATCGGCTCCAAGGCGAGTTCATTGCCCGAAACGGTTAACTCACACCGACCGTTAACTCTCTGCTTCGCTTCCTGACAACTACTGCTCCTTATCAAAGCCATGATTTGCAATTTATCTAAAATTATATGCAACTTACCTATCCTATGTCAACTTCTCCATCATTACGGTTTTTGAGCCGCGAAAAATGCACGCTCACTCTCTTCTTCTACCGCCTGTGACGAGAAATCGGCCGTTAGAGACAGCAGGGTAAAACCGGCTTCAACAAGCCAGTCCCGCAGGTCATCAAGCCGATACGCCCGCTGGCGATGCAACTCATGAAACCGCCGGAAAAGACCATCCCGCTCCGCTACAAACAGCGTTAAATCATGCTCTACCGTCTCTGTATATTCGTCATATGAACTCTGCCAGATATACGCCACCTGCTCATCTTGATAGCAAAACGACTCGTTGCCGAATACTTCGGCGATTTTATATGGCGTATGCACATCAAACAGGAAGGTGCCGCCGGGTTTCAACGCTTCGAACACTCCCGCGAACACCTGACGTATTCCCTCGGCGTCCGGGATATAATTCAGCGTATCACAAAAGCTCACGATGCTGTCCATCTGCCCGGGGAGCGAAAGGCGGCGGATATCCTGGTTGAGCCAGTGTACGGGCGCCCCCGGATGACTGCGCTCCACCTTCTCCCGCGCCACTTCCAGCATATCGGCGGATAAATCTACGCCCCATACTTCCAACTTCCGTTCGAGCAGATAGCGGGTAAGCGATCCTGTACCGCAGCCTAGCTCAGCGACGCGATGCGGGGCCGTGCCGGTCAAGCGCCACACTTCCGCCGCAAACTGCATCCATTGGTCGTATGGTGCGTCCGCCATAAGATGATCATATACATCGGCCAATTGCCGGTAACTACTGGACGGCGACAACGGGAGCATCCTTCCAAAGGCGTTCGATATTGTAGAACTCACGCTCGTCACGATGGAATACGTGAACAACCACATCGCCTAAATCAACAAGCACCCAGCGGGCTTCATCGTAGCCCTCCCGGCCGCGCACCGTAAGCCCGGCCTCTTCTACGCTGTCTTTAATATTGTCAACGATGGCCTGAACCTGCGTCTCGGAATTTCCATGGCAGACCACGAAGTAATCCGCGATAATGGAAAGACCTTTCAAGTCCAGGATTACTACATTATTCCCTTTCTTATCCTCGGCCGCCTTTGCGGCCAGCTGTGCGATTTGAAGTTCTGTCATATTCGCTATTCTTCCTCCTTTACGTTTTTCATTTTCGGTTTTACCAAGGAGTTGCGGGCCAGAACGGTGAGGGGATATATTCTTTTTTCCCGATTAACAAGAAATGTAATCGTCCCTCCCAGTCCTTTCGCCAGGGCGCGGTCCAAATCTTCCTCCGCTGCCGTTCGCAGTTCGTCAACACCGGGAAACTGCCGGCCGGGCTCAATATAGTCGGCCAGACAGACTACTTTTTCAAGCAATGTCATGTTCTCACGGCCCGAAGTGTGATAGCGGATCGCGTCCAAGATTTCCTCATCCTCGATACCTAAATCCCTTCGTACAACCTCAGCCCCAACATGCGCATGCCACAGCTCTGTATCATATTCAAGCAGATCTTTCGGAATGTGCGGTGTACTCTCAATAATGTTACGCATTTTGTCTTCCGGCCAGAATTTGCAGTAGTCATGGAGAATGGCCGCTGTTTCCGCTTTCTCTTTGTCGGCGCCGTATTTTTCAGCGAGCCGAATCGCGGTCTCTACCACACCGAGCGTATGCTCGTAGCGGTGCTTGGTAATCTGTCCGCGTACGGCTTCCAACAATTGTTCACGCTTCATACAATCGCTTCTCCTCTATATACATTCTTACCGCATCCGGAACAAGATACCGGATGGACCTACCTGCCGACGCTTTTTCGCGAATCATGGTCGAAGAAACATCCAGCTGCGGCATTTCCGTTTCAATCACACGCTGCATATATTTGTTCTCCATCGTATAACCGGGACGCGCCAATGCCACAAACTGTACCATCTGAACCAGTTCATCGATCCGGTGCCACTTAGGCAGATAGTTCGCCATATCCCCGCCGATGATGAAATAAAAATCCACTTCAGGATGCCGCACCTTTAGCAACCGTACGGTATCATACGTATAGGAAGGCTGCCCGGAGTCTCTCTCAAGTTCGACCGTATTTAGCAAAAAACGCGGATTGTCTGCGATAGCAAGCCTGATCATCTCGACCCGGTGAATATCGGCCGTAATCCGTCTGGAGCGTTTATGAGGTGGAATATGCGCAGGCAGAAACCATATTTCATCAAGATTCAACGCATCCCGGGCCTGCTCGGCGACGATTAAGTGGACGGTATGAATAGGATCGAACGTGCCGCCGTACAGCCCGACCTTTTTTTGCTCATTTTGGAAGCTCAATCGTCTTATGCTCCCTCGATTCTTTATAGAGCACGATCGTATTGCCGATAATCTGCACGATTTCTGCGCCGCTCCCGGCCGCGATTGCTTCCGCCACCTCTTCCTTATCTTCGCCGCAATTGTTCAATACCGATACTTTAAGCAGTTCACGTACCTCAAGCGTCTCTTCAATTTGCTTGATTAAATTTTCATTGACCCCGCCTTTGCCTACCTGGAAAATCGGACTCAAGTGGTGCGCCTGTGAACGCAGATAACGCTTTTGCTTTCCTGTTAGCATGATGTTCCTCCTTATTCTTGCCGCCGGCTGTACAGCGCATCCGATACGGCTTTGCGCATCGCTTCTACGGGAGCCGGCTGTCCTGTCCAGTATTCAAAGCTGAGTGCGCCCTGATAGATAAACATACCCAAACCATGGTGGATACGAGCACCTTTTTCTTTCGCGTCACGCAATAGTTTCGTCTCAAGCGGATTATAAATTAAGTCGCTGACCAGCAAACGTTCGTGCAACGCTTCTGCCGCGACCGGGCTCGCGTCTATGTTCGGATGCATGCCGATGGATGTTGTCTGTACCAGGAGCGTGGCATCTGTAAGCGCATCTGCAATCTCCTTCATCGGCAGCGCAGCTATCCGGGCCTGCGGGTTCATCGCCTGCAACTGCTCGGCCAATCGCTCGGCTTTCTCTTCCGTACGATTGGCGATGGCAAGCGAGGGAAGACCGGCACGCAGTAGAGACACCGCTACACCTCGTGCAGCACCGCCTGCGCCTACCAGTATGGCAGACTGCCGCTTCACATCGATGCCCGTTTCTTCAATCAACGAACGCACAAAGCCCCTTCCATCCGTATTGTAACCGATGAGTTTACCACCTTCATTGACAATCGTATTGACGGCACCGATCGCTTTTGCCTCTTCCTCCACTTCATCCAGATAGTCCATCACCGCTACTTTATACGGGATGGTAACATTGACACCCCGCAAACCTAGAGCGCGGATAGCTGCGACCGCTTCCCGTACCTGACCCGGATCGATATCGAATGCGGCATAATGAAAGTTAACTCCGAGCTCCGCAAACGCCCGGTTATGCATCAGCGGCGACAACGAGTGGCCCACCGGATGTCCGAATAACCCGGTCAGTATCGTTTGACTGTTCATCGACTCTCTCCTCTTCTCTGCTATTGTTTCCTATTCCTTTTGTTACCTCACCCGTTATGTATAAAAAACCCCCTGAAGACCAGGGGTAAACAAACCGCTTATATTAGCGAGTGTCTAAGGCCTACAGCTACGCCCTTCGGCACATGTACGTTTACGTTTGCGCCTTTTCCGTGCAGCGCAATCCAGCCCAGACCGGAAATGACGATGTCGTGCGTACCGGATGGAACTTTGAATGTGAATGTATCCCAGACGATTTTCTCTGCCGCTTCCCTGCCCGGAGGGGCAAGCAATTCACCCTTATGCTTTGCGTACAGCTCATCCGCTTTGGCAAGCTTCGTACGATGCACGTTCAAATGGTTCGACAAGTAAAATACAAACGGCTGCCGCTCGCCCTTAACAAAATCGATGCGGGCCAGACCGCCGACAAACAGCGTCTGTTCGGCATTCAACTGGTACACTCTTGGCTTAATCGGCTTGTCAGGCATAATCAATTTAAGTTCCTGCGGCGCAACTTTGTGTACCAGCTGGTCACGGTTCACAATACCTGGCGTATCGAACAGCGACGACGTCGTATCCAGCGGAATCTCGATGACATCAAGCGTTGTGCCGGGGAACTGGGATGTCGTAATATCCATCTCCGATTCACCGAATTGCTTAAGCAGCCGGTTGATTAAGGACGACTTTCCGACATTGGTAACACCCACGATGTAAATGTCCCGTCCTTTGCGGTGTTCGTTCATCGCCGCCACCAGACGATCTATACCTTCTCCTTTGCGCGCGCTCACCAGCACGACGTCAAGCGGCTTCAACCCAAGATCGGCGGCCGATTTGCGCATCCAATTAACCAACCGGTTACGATTGACATTCTTCGGCAGAAGATCGACTTTGTTACCGACCAGGAGAATCGGATTGCCGCCGACGAACCGGGGCAGACCGCGCAACCAACTGCCGTTGAAATCAAAAATGTCCACGACCTGCACAACCAGCGATTTTGTGTCGCCGATGCTGTTCAAAATACGCACGAAATCATCGTCGCCCAGCGTGACGGTAGAGGCTTCATTGTAATGTTTAATTCGGTGGCATCGCTGGCAAATCACCGTTTCTCTTTCCAGTGCCTGCGGCGGTGCGTAGCCCAGCTTTTCCCTGTTTTCCGTTTGGATGGCTACGCCGCAGCCGACGCAGTACAGTTCCATTTCTTGCTTATCCATTTTGATCCTCCCACGGAATTTTTCCGCGTTTTCTCATCCAATTTAACGCTACTTTCTCCATTCTTCGGTTAAAGCGGGTTATTAATCCGTCGCTCTGCGCGACCGGAACAACCAGAATAGTATAAAAGCCCATCCGCTTTCCGCCCAGCACATCGGTGAAAAGCTGGTCACCAATGACGACCGTCTCATGCACGGACAGGCCCATCTGATGTGTGGCTCGGCGGAAGGCGGACGATGTCGGCTTCTTCGCCTGATGAATGAACGGTACCCCAAGCGGCTCTGCTACTTTGGATACGCGGGTTCTTCGGTTGTTCGAGACGATGACAACGGCAAAGCCCTGCTCCTTAAGCTCTTTCATCCATTTCACAAGTTCAGGGGTTGCATCAGGACGGTCCCACTCAATTAGCGTGTTGTCCAGATCCGTGATAATCCCCTTAATGCCACGCTTTTTAAGTTCAAATAAATCGATATCGTACACGGATTCGACATGCAGATCCGGCAACAATAATGAGTAGAGCATGCAACCACTCCATACTTCCATCTGTAGTTGTTGGCTTACGAATAGAGTTTGTATAAATCCGGCATTTACTATACCATATTCCTGCTGCCGCTGTCATCAATATACCTGTAGTCGATTCTATTGACATTCTATAGCGGATAGCTGACTTTTGCGGCACGAAGGAAAAAAGAAGAGAATAAGGGCTGATTTCAATGGGGAAAAGGCGAACACCTTCTTCTTCCCTCGATTTTATTTCTTCTTTCCTCTCCTTCTTCCTCACCATTGACACATAAAAAAGCATGCATGTTTGCATGCTTTTTTATGTGTATTCGCGATACAACCCGCTAATTTTTTGCTGGCTGTTCAAAAGCTTGTGTATCGGCAGAAACTGCAGACATTTCTTTAGCTTTCTTGGCCGCTTCCGGAAGTTCGACTTTCACGTCGCCGTTATAATCGCTGTACGCAATATCCTGAGACAGTGTGATTTGTTTAAACGGTATATCTTCTGCGCCGCCGTCTTTATCTTTGAGAGCAACGACTACCTGCATTTTGGTATCTTTGGGCAGCTTGGTGTTTGAATCCAGCGTCATAACGCCCTGCATGTAAATTGATTGGATGACGTTTTCCGCTTCCTTAAGTGAGGCCGTCATATCCTCCATGCCCTGTACGCCATTCATCATGGAAGCCAAATCGGTCAATTTGTCGATGCGACCCTGGAACGCTAACTGGCCATTGCCTAGATCACGATAGAAGAGCTTCTTTTCTAACTGCGGCGGGATGCCCGACATCTGCTGTTCCATCATCGCTTTCATATCCATCGGAAAGGCGTCTTTCATCTTCACCCAACCGGTCGGATTTTCCGGATCGGCAGGCGCACCTTCCGGCATCTTCATATACATGTCTTTGCCGATAATGTATTGTTCAATATCCATCGGCCCCGTTTCTGTACCCGGCATCAGAGGGTGTGCGTTAATATTCGTCTTCATATACATTGCGTCCGGAACCATGAAGGCGCCCTCGAATGTCATGGACATGGGCTTACCATCGATTTTCTCGAACATTTCACGGTCTTCGGCCGGCATATCAGCAATCGCCTTCTCTTTCAAAGCCATACCAAGCGATATGGAACCTTTCATTTGGAACGATTTGACGGCCTGCTGGGCTTTCTGGCTTTCCTCCAGCAATTTTTTTGCGCTGTCTGAAGTGGAAAGCATCTGTTTAATCAGTCCCTGCGCTTCCTGTCTGGTCAGCGTGCGATCCAGGTTGTCCCATGCAAAATCGACTTTGGCGCTAGTTAGCCAGGCTGCGATATGGCGCGCCCAGTGTGAAGACGGCAGCGGAGAAGCCGTGCCCGGTGCCGGCTGATTCGGGATTCCTAAGGCACCGCTAATCAGCGCAACCGCTTCGCTTGCTCTTATCTCACGCTCCGGCCGAACGGTACCGTCCCTGTATCCGTGAAGAATGCCGGCTGCCTGCAGCTTACCCACGATTCCGGACAATTCGCTGTTCTGCGCTATATCTTTGTATGTATGCGGCGACCCGGCTTCCGGCAAATCAACGGCCTCATTCAACATCTTAAAAAATTCGCCGCGCGTAAGCCTATCCGACTGCGGTTGTACAACGGCGGACGGCTCCGCCGCCAGCACATTCACCGCAGGCATTCCCGCAAGCACCGCCAGGCTCAGCATTCCT
>NZ_DFMZ01000009.1:7739-19479 GCF_002375825.1 Aneurinibacillus sp. UBA3580 | reverse complement strand
GCATTCCTGCTGTCATCGCTCTTCTTTTTTTCATTCCGATTCCCCCTCCAAATTTTTTCCTTACATTTCTTTTTACGGAAGGAGATTGGGAAAAGTTGCATTTTTTATTCGCGCTCCTGATGAATTAAACGCTGCTTTAAATCCCACAGTTTCTGGCTCAAATCGACATGATACTCATGCGGGTTAGTCAGACGCTTGATCTCGGGCGAGAAACGGGCCAAATCTTTGCGGGAATATTCTCGGATATCGTCCAGCGAAGGTGTTTTATAGCAACGTCGACCTCGCTCAATCATCGGATGCAGCAGCGATTCGATCCGATAATTGCAGATTGTCTTACGCTTATGCGGAAACAACGGATGGAACAAAGTAATTTTGTCGCGCGGAATTTCCTCGTCCTCAAGCGCAATCAAATCCGCCAGGGGTCTATCCGTCGCCAGATCATAGAAGCGCACGACCTGCTTATAGCCCGGATTCGTAATCTTAGTCGGGTTCTCGGAAATCTTCAGACGCGGCAGCCATTCGCCGTCTTTCTCCACTGCAGCCAGCTTATATACGCCTCCTAACGCAGGGCAATCGGATGACGTAATCAGGTTCGTTCCTACGCCCCATATCGTAATCTGCGCTTCCTGGCTTTTCAAATCCTGGATCAGGTGCTCATCCAAATCGCTCGAAGCAATAATAGCTACATCCTCAAGCCCCGCATCGTCCAGCATGCGGCGCGCTTCCTTGGATAAATACGCAAGGTCACCGGAGTCAAGCCGGATGCCGAGCAGTTTCTTTCCTTTTTCCTTCATGGCAAGGCCAAGCTTGATGGCATGCGGAATACCTACGCCCAGCGTGTCATACGTATCGACGAGCAGCACCGTCTCATCCGGGAATGCCTCGCTATATGCCGTAAATGCATCCAATTCGTGTTCGAAAAGCTGTACAAAGCTGTGTGCGTGCGTGCCCCGTACCGGAATACCAAAATCGCGGCCTGCCATCACATTCGACGTGGCATGCACGCCCCCGATGTACGCGGCACGCGCACCGTAATAACCCGCATCCGCCCCCTGAGCTCGGCGCAGGCCGAATTCAAGAACAGTATCTCCTTTCGCTGCACCGACAATCCTTGCCGCTTTCGTAGCGATAAGTGTCTGGTGATTAATGATTGTCAGCATGGTTGTCTCGATTAATTGCGCTTCACAAACGGGCGCCTCTATGCGAATCAGCGGCTCGCCAGGAAAGACGATTGTTCCTTCTTTCATCGCAGAGATACTTCCGGTAAAGCGGAAATTCCGCAGCATGTCAAGAAAACCTTCTTCATATGGATAGACGCTTCTAAGATATGCGATGTCTTCTTCCGTAAAGCGAATGTTTTCAATATAATCAAGCACCTGTTCAAGTCCTGCAAAAACCGCATAACCGTTGCCGCAGGGGGCCTTACGGAAAAAAACATCAAATACCGTGCGCTGCCGATCCATCCCTTTTTTATAGTAGGCATACATCATATTAATCTGATATAAATCTGTACTCATTGTCAGGTTGTTCATCTGCTCATCTCCTTGTATCCTCTCTTCTCAAAATTGACGGGGCACATACGAATGATATACTTTGAGTAACAACGTTACCGCTCATAATAAGGAGGCGTACGTATGCCGCTGCTTCATCCGCTGTTTATCGATTTGGCTGAGCGCACTGCTACTCTTGTCGTGCTGGGCTTTTTTCTCTCTCGTTTCCGCTTCTTCCGGCGCATGCTCAGACGCACGGATGGACCGCGTGATAAAGTAATTACGATTATAGTATGTACACTTATCGGTATTTACGGGACGTACGCGGCGATCCCCATTGAGGGGGCGCTCGCCAATTCCCGTGTTATCGGTCCCGTCATGGCAGGTCTTCTGGGAGGTCCGCTTGTCGGTACCGTAACCGGTTTTTTGGCCGGTCTGCACAGGTATTTTCTCGGCGGATTTACCGATGTGGCCTGTGCTGTCTCAACAACGGTAGAAGGACTGCTTGCCGGTCTTGTGTACCTCAGATATCACCAGCGTTCCATGCATTGGGGTGTTGCCTGGATGGTCGGCTTTCTGGCCGAAGGCGTTCAGATGCTTATTATTCTTGCCATCGCGCGACCGTTTCCGGAAGCGCTTCGCCTTGTCGAAATTATTGCACTCCCGATGATGCTCGTCAATGCCTCAGCTATCGCGTTGCTCGTCATGATCGTGCAAGCAGCAAAGGCGGAAGAAGAAAAAATCGGGTCGATGCAGGCGCAGCGCGCACTGCAAATTGCAGACATTACACTGCCAATTCTGCGCCAGGGATTGGATGAATATTCCGCAGAGAAGGCAGCTCGAGTCATCTACAACATGACCGAGGCGGCCGCGGTAGCCATTACAGACCGGGAGAAAATCCTTGCCCACATCGGTGCCGGAAACAGTCACCATCGCAGAGGCACACCGCTGCAGACGGAAGCGACACTTGAAGCGCTGCGCACTCAGAAAGTACTCTGGGCGAAGAACAAAGAGGAAATCGGCTGCAGCAGCAAGGACTGCCCTCTCCATTCCGCGATTGTCGTGCCGCTGAAAAAGAAAGACTCGACGGTTGGAACGTTGAAATTGTATTTTAAGCGTCATCACGAGGTTTCAGTGGTTGATTGGGAACTGGCCCGCGGACTGGCTCAGCTATTCTCAACCCAGCTTGAAATCGCGGATCTGGAAAAACAAGCGGCGCTTCTGGCCGACGCAGAGATTCGCGCTCTACACGCGCAGATTAATCCGCACTTCCTGTTTAACGCTCTGAACACCATCTCTTCATTCATTCGCACAAAACCGGAAACGGCCCGCCGCCTTATCGTGAATTTGGCCGAATTTTTCCGGCGGAATCTGCACCAGGGCGACCGAATGATTACAGTAGAAGAAGAGATGAAGCATGTCGAGGCCTATCTTGAGATTGAGCAGGCCCGCTTCGGCGATAAGCTCCGGGTTGAAACTTCCATTCATCCGGATGCCTGGAAGCAGCATATCCCCGGCTTGATTCTTCAACCGATTGTAGAGAATGCGGTCAAGCATGGCCTGCTTCCAAAAAAGAAAGGCGGCACGATTCATATTTTTATCGGCAAAGAGAAGGGCGTACTCACCGTACGCGTCACTGACAACGGTGTGGGATTTACGCCGCACACTCACACACCTCCACTGTCCGGCATCGGACTTGCGAATGTGCGGAGCCGACTGCATGCATTGTACGGCAAGCCGTACGATCTGGTAATCGAGAGCAATCCGGGCGGCGGTACCGTTTGTACTCTCACCATGCCCTGGGAAGAAAGGAATGTATCGTAAATGATGCTGCGAGTAGTTATTGTCGACGATGAAGCTCCGGCCAGGTCGGAGCTTCGCTATTTGCTGGAACAATATAACGATGTTGAGATTGTGAACGAAACCGAAAGCGGCGAAGAAGCACTGGAAGTAATCGCCGACTGCAAGCCCGATGTAGTATTCCTCGACATTCATCTGCATGATATGGAAGGTCTTGAAGTGGCGGAAAAGCTGGCCGCGGGTGGCGCAGGCCCCTATATCGTCTATGCTACCGCATATGATTCGTATGCCCTGCAGGCGTTTGAAACGGAAGCAGTGGATTATATTTTAAAACCGTTTAATGAGGAGCGATTGGACAAAACAATGGAGCGGCTGCGTAAACACATGCGCGGCACGCAAAAGGACGTGCCGAATGAGCCGTACGCCCTGGAGCATACTTTGCGCCAGATTATCGAGACAATGCAGCCGGTGTCGAGATCATCCTCTTCCTTCTCCCGCATTCCTGTGGAAAAAGCGACAAGCGTAGCATTCGTTGACATTGATGACATCGTTTATGCTGCCGCCGAAGGACGGAATGCACGAATTTACGCCCGGTATGAAAACTACATTACATCGTTTTCCCTTCAGGACTTAGAGAAAAAACTGCCAAAGGAGAAATTCTACCGCATCCACCGCACCTACATTGTCAATCTACGTCATATTATGGAATTTATCCCGTGGTTCAAAGGCACAGTTCAGGTTAAAATGAACAACACAGAAGAAACCGTCCTCCCCGTAAGCAGAACAGTAGTCAAAGATTTGAAATCCCGGCTTGGTTTTTAGAAATTGCACTCCACAAGACAGAACTCAGGCAGCCAACACGTGTGAACCCTTTTTAGGCACATGCTGGCTGCCTCCATTGTTCTCTGCAAATAATTACGATTTTTTTACTGTTCATGTATCATTTACTACCATTTATTCAAAAACGGTAGTGGAGAGCCTTTTCATATATTACAATAAGTTAAAATTTTAGAAAATTTAAAATCATAGAATTTAACAGAAAGAAAGAGGGGATTCATTATGAAAAGCCGTATACTCTCCATTCTCATCTGGGGTGCGATTTCGATCGTCGGCGCGGTAGCCTGGGGATGGCTGGCGCTTGTACGCGGTGAAGAAATCAACGCAGCCTGGCTACTGGTTGCCGCCCTGGCCAGCTATGCGGTGGCTTACCGGTTTTATAGCCGATTTATCGCCCATAAAGTCTTCAACCTAAATGACAGACGGGCCACGCCCGCCGAAGTTCACAATGATGGTAAAGACTATATCCCAACAAATAAATGGGTGGTATTCGGCCATCACTTTGCGGCAATTGCCGGTGCCGGTCCGCTGGTCGGTCCAACGCTTGCCGCCCAGATGGGATATCTTCCCGGCACGATCTGGATTGTTGTAGGCGTTATTCTTGCAGGTGCCGTACAGGACTTCATCATCCTCATCGGTTCCATGCGCCGCGACGGAAAAAGCCTGGGACAAATCGCGAAGGAGGAAATCGGACCCGTAGGCGGCTTGATTGCCATGGTTGGTATTCTTGCCATTATGATTATTTTAATTGCCGTACTGGCGCTTGTCGTCGTTAATGCGCTGGCCGAAAGTCCATGGGGTACCTTCACGATTGCCATGACGATTCCGATTGCGCTCTTTATGGGCTTCTACATGCGCTATATCCGTCCAGGACGCGTTGGTGAAACTTCGTTCATCGGTTTTGCTCTCATGATGTTTGCGCTTGTGGCCGGCCAATGGGTGGCGGAATCTCCGACTCTCGGACCTATGTTCACGCTCAGTCCGGAAGCGCTTGCTATTTTAATGATTATCTATGGTTTTATCGCATCCATTCTGCCTGTATGGATGCTGCTCGCACCGCGTGACTATTTGAGCTCGTTCCTGAAGATTGGAACCATCGGCTTGCTCGGCATCGGTATCATCCTGACGCTGCCGAATCTGCAAATGCCTGCGGTAACGAAATTCATCGACGGAACCGGACCGGTTTTCACAGGTAATCTATTCCCGTTCTTGTTTATTACAATTGCCTGCGGTTCCATCTCCGGGTTCCACTCGCTCATATCGAGCGGTACGACGCCGAAGTTGATTGCAAAAGAAAGCCACAGCCGTATGATCGGTTACGGTGGCATGCTAATGGAATCGTTCGTAGCCATTATGGCTCTCATCGCTGCAACCATTCTGACGCCGGGCACATACTTTGCGATTAATAGTCCGGCCGCCGCTATCGGCACCGACGCTGTGACCGCAGCCCGCACGATTACAGAATGGGGCTTTACCATCTCTGCCGCCGAATTGACGCAGTTGGCCGAAGACGTAGGGGAGAATTCAATCCTATCCCGCACAGGCGGTGCACCGTCGCTTGCGGTCGGTATGTCCGTCATCTTCTCGGCTATTGTCGGCGGTAAAGCGCTGATGGCATTCTGGTATCACTTTGCGATTTTGTTCGAAGCTGTATTTATATTGACTACCATCGACGCCGGTACGCGGGTCGGGCGCTTCATGGTAAGCGAATTGATCGGCAACTTCGCTCCGAAATTTAAAGACACGACATGGCTGCCCGGCAATATCATTTCCAGTGCCGTAATTAGCGTGGCCTGGGGATACTTCCTGTATGCCGGGGTTATCGACCCGCTAGGTGGTATTAAGACACTGTGGCCACTGTTCGGTATTGCGAATCAGATGCTGGCTGCGATTGCTCTGGCGGTCGGAACGACGATTATCCTGAAGATGGGCAAAAAAGCGTATGCCTGGGTTACGCTCGTGCCGCTCTCCTGGCTGCTCACCGTTACGATGACAGCGGCCTGGCAGAAGCTGTTCCATCCCGATCCAAAAATCGGCTTCCTCTCTCATGCCTCCGCTTTCTCAAAAGCGGTGGAGCAAGGTCAGCTGCCTAAGGGCGTAAAAACGATAGAAGCCGCAAAACAGATGATTTTCAACGACCGTGTAGACGCTGTAATGACCGCAATTTTCGCAGGCATCGTGATTTTGCTTATTATCGACTGCCTGAGAGTCTGGATTAGCATTCTGCGCGGCACATACCGCGGTTCGCTGCAGGAGGCGCCTTACGTGGAATCCAAGGGCGACGCGTCTCTCATCTACAACAACCATTCGCACACTGCGTAAAGTAAGGAGGAATAATGTATGTGGCGCGATGAATCATGTCCGCAGCGCACCTATGTTCCGCCGGAAAAAATCAAGGAGTTGTCCGTAAACCATTCGCTTATGCGCCGGGTTCGGTCTACAATCCGGATGATTTTCGGCATCCCGGACTATGAGCTGTATCTTGATTACTGGTACGCGGCGCCTCCAAAAGACGAAGCGGCTCCGCTGTCGGAGAAGGAATTCTTCCGGCAGGCGATTGACGAACGGTACGGAAACGGAAACCGCACACGCTGCTGCTAAGCGGCAGGCATTAAAATAAAAACAACCCCGAATATGGTAACCATCTCCGTTTCCTGAGTCGTCTATGTTTTTACTTTTCCCCGTAACCGTTTAAAACACGAAAGAGAAGGGCATTCAAGCGAACGCTCCTTCTCTTTTTCCGTTATTCTACATTAATTTTTAAATGCTGTTTGTACGGCGAAAAATCAATCTGCTTTTTCTTTAAATGAGCGACCAAAAACTTATGATCGCGTGCCGGTGTCGCCAGAATATACCCTTTGATGACAAGGTCATTCGTCATCTTCTCCGCACCTTCCTCAAGCGCCAGCTTGCCGATTTTGGCGGCAATGCTGCGGCGGGCCACATCGCGGAACAACTCCGGAACCGGGCTGACCAGTTCGTTCAGCAGCTCCATCGTATCTTCCGTCCACATATGACGCGTCCTATCAATATAGTGATCCTGCCAATCCAAGTCTGACATTCCATCCTGTTTCGGCATCGATTTCAAAAACTTTCGAAACATGAAGTAACCGCCGATGGCGAACAATGAAATAAGAAGAATCATCCAGCCGATAATGAAAGAACCGAACCATGCTGACATTTCTACAAATCCCCACTTCCCTTTTCGGCATTGACTGTGATATGATGTAGTACCGTAATATAAACAACATAATTATATTGTTTAATATACACAGCCAGTTCCCGTATAACATAAACTGGTTGTTTCTTATTATGCATGATTTTCGTATCGCTTGTCTATATGAGCTATACCCGGGAAATTCATTAATGCAGCAAAACTATACCACAGGGAGGAATGTTCTCATGCAGCAAACGCATAGAGAGAACGAAAAGCCGTATCGCGTGCTTTTATATTATAAATACGTCCATATTGAGAATCCGGAAGAATTCACAGCTGAACATTTAGCATTCTGCAAAGAACTTGGAGTGAAAGGCCGGATTATCATCGCCGAAGAAGGGATTAACGGCACGCTGTCTGGAACAAAGGAACAAACGGACGCTTACATGGCAGAACTGCGCAAAGACCCGCGCTTTACCGATATCTTCTTCAAAATCGATGAGGCCGATAAGCACACATTCAAAAAAATCTTTGTCCGCCACAAAAAAGAAATTGTAACCTGGCGTTTCGACGAAGACATAGACCCGAACGAGACGACAGGAAAATATCTAAGTCCGAAAGAATTCTACGAGCATCTGCAGCGTGATGATGTGATTGTCATTGACGGTCGTAACGACTACGAGTACGAACTCGGCCATTTCCGTGGCGCCATTCGCCCCGGCGTTAAAACCTCACGTGAGTTCCCGAAATGGATCCGCGAGAATCTGGGCCAGTACAAAGATAAAAAAGTTATCACGTACTGCACAGGCGGCATCCGTTGCGAAAAGCTGTCCGGTTTTCTGATTAAAGAAGGGTTCAGGGACGTAGCGCAGCTGCACGGCGGAATTGTCACATACGGCAAAGATCCGGAAGTGCAGGGACGCCTGTTTGACGGTAAATGCTACGTATTCGACGAGCGAATTTCCGTACCGATTAACCGAACCGAAGAAGATGTAATCATCTCTACCTGTAAACACTGCGGCACGCCAAGCGACCGCTATGTGAACTGCGCGAACCCGTGGTGCAATGTGCAGCATTTCTGCTGTGAAGCATGCGAAGATGAACATAAGCGTTCTTGCTCGCCAGAATGTGCGGAGCACAAAGACAACCGCTATGTGAAGGAACAACTTGCAAAACAAGAAGCAAAGGCTGCAGCAGTTAAATAATGTAATTCAAAAGCCGGGGATAGCTCTCCGGCTTCGTTGTATACTTATAGAACTAAATTCATCTATTTCTTTGTTCTCTTATTCCATGTTTTGGTTTATGATAAAAGGAGCAGAAAATACCAGTCAAAAAACATACCATTTCTTAAATTGAATAGGAGTGTGCTCCCTATGATTATGGAAACCGAAAGAAACCAGAAGCTTCACGATGAACTTGACTCACTGAAGAGATCTTGTCTGCGCCTTTACGAATTATTTAATGAAGAAAACACGTTTGTGCTGACCGATACAGAAAAAGTGATTGGATACTGGGAAGGAAAGCATGTGAAATTTGGCTTTAAGGTCGGAAGCCCCATCCCCGAAAATAGCACACTGCGCCGCACGCTGGACCAGAAACGGAAGATTAATCAAATCATTAACGAGAAAGAATCGCCGTTCGGATTCGGTTATTCCGCCAACACGGTTCCCCTGTTTGACGAAACCCGTCGCCTCATCGGCGCCATGGCTATTGCCATGCCGATTCACAAGCAGGAACTGCTGAAGAAGATGGCGTCCGAACTGATGCAGACTTCCGAACAGACCACTCAGGCCACCGAAGAAATTGCGGCGGGAGCAACAGGTATGGCAGACGCGGTCAGCGCTCTTTCCGTAAACTCTCAGAAGGCGCAGAATGCACTGAGCACCGTAGGCAAAGTCATCAACTTAATCAAGCAGGTGGCCGATCAAACCAATCTTCTCGCTCTCAATGCGGCAATCGAGGCGGCACGTGCAGGCGATGCCGGACGGGGATTTGCGGTTGTCGCCGACGAGGTGCGCAAGCTGGCCTCCAGTACGCGGGAAAATGTAGAAGAAATCTCGAAAAATCTCATGGAAATGTCCAGTACCATCGAAGAGATTGTAAAAGAGGTCAAAAACCTCGATAGCCTGGCCCAACAACAGGCCGCAGCCACGGAGCAAATCAGCGCTTCCATGACGTCCCTGGAAGAAAACTCCCGCAAAATGGCAGACGTGTCCGAATCGCTTATTTAGCTAAAAGAAGGAATGTAGAAAAAGAGCAGGCTGAGTATAACTTCGCCTGCTCTTTCTGTTCTATATTGTCTTACTTCGATAACGAGTGAATACTGTGTCCGAGCGCCGCTTCCGCAGCTTCCATCGTCACTTCCGCCAGTGTAGGATGCGCATGGATAGTCAGTGCAATGTCTTCGAGCGTCGCGCCCATCTCGATCGCAAGGCCTGCTTCTGCAATCAGGTCAGACGCTTCCGGACCAACAATTTGTACGCCCAGCACGCGGCCATCTTCCTCGTTAGCCACCACTTTTACAAAGCCGTCCGTTTCATTGACGCTCAGCGCGCGTCCATTTGCAGCAAACGAGAAGCGGCCGGTTTTCACCTTGTAGCCTTCTTCTTTCGCCTGCTCTTCTGTCAAACCAACCGTCGCCATTTCCGGGTCAGAGAAGACGACCGCTGGAATCGCCATGTAGTCGATTTCGCTCGGCTGACCGGCAATGACCTCTGCCGCCACCTTGCCCTCGTAAGATGCTTTATGAGCAAGCGCCGGACCTGCCACAACGTCGCCGATCGCGTAGATGTTCGGTACGCTTGTCCTGCACTGTTTGTCGATTTCGATCAGGCCGCGATCCGTCAGCTTCATGTCGATCGCTTCAAGACCGAGTCCGTCCGTATTCGGGCGGCGTCCAACCGTTACCAGGCAATAATCCGCTTCGAATACCTCTTCTTTGTCTTTAATTTTCGCCGTTACTTTTACGCCGTTCTCCGTCACTTCACTTGACTGCGCCATTGCTTCGGTGTGAATTTCCACACCGAGCTTTTTAAGTTTCTTGCGCACCATTTGCACCATCGGCTTCTCAAAGCCCGGCAGAATGTTCGTCATACCTTCAAGCACGGTTACTTTCGATCCCAGCTTGGCGAATGCCGTTCCCAGCTCGATGCCGATATATCCTCCGCCGACGACCAGCATTTTTTCCGGAATGTGATCAAGCATTAGCGCTTCGGTCGAAGACAGAATGCGCTCGCCGAACGGAAGCGCCGGAATTTCAATCGGACGCGAGCCTGTGGCGATAATGCAGTGGTTAAATTTATAACGGTTTACTTCATAGCCGTGGAATACGCGCACTTCATTTTCGCTTACGAATAACGCCTCGCCCGGAATTACTTCAACGCCGTTTCCTTTAAGAAGGGTTCCTACCCCGCCTGTCAGCTTATTTACAACGCTCTGCTTCCACTCTTGCACTTTCTTCATATCGACAGTTACGCCTTCGACATGAATACCGATGCTTGCGCCTTCTTTCGCCTGTTCGTACTGCTTAGCGGCCGAAATCAGCGATTTGGACGGAATGCAGCCGCGGTTCAAGCATACGCCGCCGACTTCCGCTTTATCCACAACCGCTACCTTCTTGCCGAGCTGGGCGGCACGAATCGCCGCCACATATCCGCCCGGACCCGCTCCGATAACCAGCACGTCAAGCTCTGTTGTAAACTCTCCTACTACCATGCTTTACACCTCCATGACAAGCATTTCAGGATTTTGCAGCAGTCCTTTGATGTAGTTCACGTACAATTGTGCCATTTCACCGTCAATCAAGCGGTGATCGAAGCTTAAGGACAACGCCATAACCGGAGCCACCACGATTTCATCGTTTTCATTTACAACCGGCTTCTTCGTAATGCGGCCTACGCCGAGAATGGCCACTTCCGGATAGTTGATAACCGGAGTGAAGAACATGCCTCCGGCAGATCCGATATTCGTAATGGAGAATGTGCTTCCTTTAAGCTCGTCGGCAGACGCTTTACGCTCACGCGCTTTGGTTGCCAGTTCTGAAATCTCGCCTGCAATCTTCCACAACGGTTTGCGGTCCGCATCTTTGATGACCGGCACGAGCAGGCCTTCATCTGTCGCCGTTGCGATCCCGATGTTATAGTATTTCTTCAATACGATTTCGTTCTTCTCGTCGTCGATGCTTGCGTTCAACTCCGGGAACTCGCGCAGTCCGGCGATCGCCGCTTTGACGATAAACGGCAGGTATGTCAGCTTGACTTCTTTTTTCTCCGCAATCGGCTTGAAGCGTGTACGCATCTCCACCAGCTTCGTTACGTCTACTTCGTCCATAATCGTCACGTGCGGAGCGGTGTACACAGACTTTGTCATTGCGGTTGCGATCGCTTTGCGGATACCTTTCAACGGCTTGCGCTCTTCGAGTCCGCCCTGCGCCGCCTGTGCCGCTGCCGGAGCGGCT
>NZ_DFMZ01000009.1:0-7612 GCF_002375825.1 Aneurinibacillus sp. UBA3580 | reverse complement strand
GCGGCCGCCGCAGATGCAGGTGCCGCTTGATCCGCCTGTTTCGTCTGATCAGTTTGCGGTGCTGCCGCTTGTGCTTTGCCGCCGCCCTGAGCGAACCTCTCTACATCCTCACGGGTAATCCGTCCGTTTTTGCCCGTTCCCTGCACCTGACGGATGTTGATTCCTTTTTCACGTGCAAACTTGCGTACAGCCGGTGTCGCGTATACGCGCTTATTTTCATCCACAGGTTCAACTTCCTGCTGTACCGGTGCTTTCCCCTGTTCGGTCATCGGTGTTTGTTCTACTTCCGCCCGGTCCGCTTTCTCATTCAGCTCTTCGCCTGCAGCGCGGTCGGTAGCATCCACTGTCCCGCTTTCCGGTTGAGATGCGCCTGCTGCATCGAATTCAACCAGAACGTCGCCGACTACGGCTACTGTTCCCTCTTCCACTTTAATGGACAGTACTTTCCCGTTTACCGGGGATGGAATCTCAACGACAGCCTTGTCGTTTTGCACTTCCATAATAATCTGGTCTTCTTCGACCTGATCGCCTTCTTTAATATGCCATTTTACGATTTCACCTTCGTGAATCCCTTCACCAATATCCGGCATTTTAAATTGGAACGCCATAGATGGAACCTCCTCCTTAGTATTACCGCGAGTTATCTTTCGCAGACAGGATAGACTTTAGAAATCAAGTACTTTATTCAAACCTTCAATCACGCGGGCCGGGTCCGGTAACCAGACATCTTCCGCCGCCGCAAACGGGAACACGGTATCCGGAGACGTTACGCGCAATACCGGAGCTTCCAGGGAAAGAATGGCTTTCTCGTTAATTTGAGCGATAACTTCTGCAGCCACGCCCGCTTGTTTCTGTGCTTCCTGCACGACGATAGCGCGGTTCGTTTTCTCAACCGACTTGATGATCGTTTCCGTATCCAGCGGGCTGATGGTCCGTAAATCGATGACTTCAACCGATACGCCGCGGTCTTTTTCAATCTGTTCCGCCGCTTTCAGAGAAGTCTGTACCATGGCGCCGTACGTAATGATCGTGACATCCTTTCCTTCTTTCACTACATTCGCTTTACCGATTGGAACCGTGTAGGATCCTTCCGGCACTTCACCGCGGAAGGAACGATACAACTTCATATGCTCCAGGAAGATAACCGGATCGTTGTCGCGAATCGCAGAAATCAGCAGACCTTTGGCATCGTACGGGTTAGAAGGAATAACGACCTTCACGCCCGGTGTCTGCAGGAACAGACCTTCCAGGCTGTCTGCATGCAACTCCGGCGTTTTTACGCCGCCGCCGAACGGAGCGCGGAATGTAACCGGAGAATTGTATTTTCCGCCGGAACGGTAGCGCATACGCGCCGCCTGGGATGCAATGGCGTCAAATGTTTCAAATACAAATCCGAAGAATTGAATTTCAGCAACCGGACGGAACCCCTGCAGACCAAGGCCGACCGCCATCCCGCCGATAGCGGATTCCGCAAGCGGCGTATCGAATACACGTTCTTCACCGAACTCTTTCTGGAGTCCGTCCGTTGCGCGGAATACCCCGCCGTTTACCCCTACATCTTCACCGAACACAAGCACGCTCGGATCTGCTCTCATTTCTGTACGCAGTGCATCTGTAATGGCTTGGATCATGGTCATTTGTGCCATTGTCTATTTCATCTCCTTCTGCTTATACTCATCGTATTGCTCCTGCAGAGCCGGAGTCTTCTCTTCAAACATAATGTCGATCAGGTCGGTCACTTTTTGTTTCGGTTGAGCATCGGCTTTCTTAATCGCCTCGGCGATTTCATTTTTCGCCTGCTCAATTGTTTGATCTTCTTCCTCTTTGGACCAGAGGTTTTTGCTTTCAAGGTACGAACGGAAGCGAACAAGCGGGTCTTTCTGCTCCCACTCCGTCATTTCTTCCTGCGCACGGTAACGGGTCGGATCATCGCCCGCCATCGTATGCGGTCCGTAACGGAACGTCAGGGCTTCGATCAATGTCGGACCTTCGCCAGCAAGCGCACGCTCTCTTGCTTCACGTACGGTCTCGTATACGGCCAGCACGTCCATACCGTCGATTTGCACGCCTTTGATACCTGCCGCTTGCGCTTTGGCCGCGATGGATTCAGCTGCAGTTTGCTTGGAGAACGGTGTAGAAATCGCATAACGGTTATTCTGTACGAAGAAGACGGCCGGTACTTTGTACACGCCGGCGAAGTTTAAACCTTCGTAGAAATCACCCTGCGACGTACCACCATCACCTATGTACGTAATCGCGATACGCTTTTCTTTTTTCAACTTGAAGCCCATTGCAACGCCCATCGCCTGTGTGATTTGGGCAGCAATGATAATTTGCGGCATTAAAACGTTTACATCGTCCGGAATCTGACCGCCGTGGAAGTGTCCGCGAGAATACAGAAACGCCTGATACAACGGCAACCCATGCCAGACGATTTGCGGGATATCACGGTAGCTTGGCAGAATGAAGTCTTCCTTGGCAAGCGCGCTCTGACTTCCGATCATGCATGCCTCCTGTCCCGCTACCGGAGCATAGAATCCGAGACGTCCCTGACGGTTCAAACTGATTGCGCGCTGGTCCCACACACGGGTGTATACCATCCTGCGCATCAATTCTTTCAAAGTGGCGTCGTCGACTTGAGGCATTTGCTTTTGGTCCGTAACCTTGCCTTCAGGCGAAAGAATTTGTAACATCATGACAACTCCTTTTTTAATAAGATTATGAGAAAAGAATATTTACACTACTGTAATAGAACAATATCCCAATGAAACACCTCTTGTTGCACAACAAGTACAGTTTCACGTTTTTGGATTCGCGATGAGTATAGCACTTCCTCATTATCATGTCCAATTTTTTTCACCCATACATATAAAAAACACGGAGGATTGATTCAAATGGACGAGAAACTGCGCAAGCGGACCATCGTGCGCCGCGAGCTTGAAAGCTCCTATCTAAAAGAAACACGCTCTTACAAAGTATATCTGCCGCCGGACTATGATTCTTCACGCGCTTATCCGGCACTGTACGCGCAGGACGGAGAGCAATTCCTCAACTTCGGACGCGGGGCCACAGTCGCTCAGGAAATGATTTTAAACGGCAAACTGTTTCCTTTCATCATTGTCGCTGTTACAGTTTCAAAAGAAAACCGGACGGAAGAATACGGTACCGGGCGCAGCCGAAACGATATTTATAAATCCTTCTTTGTTGAGGAACTACTCCCGGCTGTCGAAAAAGAATTTGCCGTAAACGATCGCATACTGATTGGCGACTCGCTCGGCGGTACGGTTAGCCTGGACCTTGCATTGGACAGGCCGGATTTGTTTAGTAAAGTGCTGTCATTATCGGGCGCTTTCTACCCTGATGTAATGAAAGGCGTACTGCGCAGGCCGAAACTTTCGCACTTAACTATCTATATGCTTATCGGCCTTCAGGAAACAGCGGTCCCGGTCGGCAGTCAAACAGTTGATTTCCTTAGTTACAACCGTGACATGAAACAAGTGCTCGAACAGCGCGGCGCTTCTGTCACATACGTCGAAAAAGAAGGTGGGCATGATTGGGGCTTCTGGCAAAGCCAACTTCCTAGTGCACTTTCCTTCTTTTTTGGGGTAAAATGAAAGTATGAATTGGACAGAGTTAAAAGCCTATTTTTCTGAAGAAAACTTATTGGCGCTGCTCGCCAAATACGAATCATTCGGGCCGCTGCCGGGAATTTTCATGACGTTTATCGAATCGTTCTTCCCGCCGCTGCCGCTGGTGGCCATTGTTGCAGGCAATGCCGCCGCATACGGCCTGTGGCTCGGATTTCTGTATTCGTGGATTGGCGCATGTCTGGGCGCGGTTCTCGTATTCTCCATTTGCCGCAAGCTCGGACAGCACCGCTTCCTGAACTTTCTTACCCGTCACCCGAAGGTGAATGAGGCGATGAATTGGATGAACCGGCATGGCTTCAGCGCCATTTTTCTGTTCTCCTGCTTCCCGTTTACACCGTCGTCACTTGTAAACGTGGTAGCCGGTCTTTCAAATATTCCAATTAGCCATTTTGTCTCCGCTATCATGCTTGGTAAAGCGATTATGATTTTTGTCGTCGCTTTTATTGGTCATGATGTCATGTCGTTCATCGATCATCCGTGGAAGCTATTGCTGGTGGCTCTCGCCATTTTTGGGCTCTGGCTCATTGGTAAGAAAGTCGAAGCGCGTCTTACCACAATCAAAGAAGGGTAAAAACGTGCAAAAGTGGTAAGCCTTCAAATAAGGCTTACCACTTTTCCTTGTATTGAAATCCGCGCCCCCAAATTTCACTTCATCTATAATGTTATCTATTTGTTGATCACAGCCTGTTCAGCTCACTTGCCGTACTACCTCGTTTTTCATTACATGGGCTGCATGTCGGTAAAAGGATAAAAGCGGAAACGAGCTTTGCCTTCGATGGCGCTTGCGTCTACAAACGGATCCGGCCATAGATGAGAGTCATAGCTTTCATTCCGATTGTCTCCAAGGAAGAAAAATTTTCCTTTAGGTACGGTAACAGGGCCAAAGTCATACTTCATCGGCTCCTTGATATATGGCTCATCCACCTTTTTTCCATTGCGGTATAGCGCCCCGTCTTTTATCTCGATCGTATCACCGCCGATGCCGATTAGCCGCTTGATGAAACGTTCATCTTTCTTGTCAGGCAGCGGCGGATAAAACACAACAATGTCGCCTCGCTGCAAATCATTCGGGCCGGTCATCTTGTCGACCGCCAGCCTGTCATTAATGTGAATTGTCGGCAGCATAGATCCGCTCGGTACAACGACAGCTTCCCCGATATATGTACGAATGGTCATACTTAACACGATTGCCAACAGAATTACGGGCACCCATTCTTTTATCCACTTTATCATTCGTTTGTGTCCTCCTGCTTTCTCCTAAAATCGAGCAATGCCTGCTCTATTTCTCTTTATTGTAAAACAAAGCAAGAACAAAGTAACGAGATTTTTTAATCTGCACAGGGCCAGTCTACCGGGGTGGACAATCTCATACAATAGCAAAGAAGAGATAAGGAAAGAAGGGTGAGAAGATTTCAACGTGGAAAAAAGAGGATTCTTTTTTCTTCTTTGAATCTTCTTTCCTCATAATTTTCACAGAAGAGAGGTGAGAAGCACGAAGACGAAACATTATACCCTGGCCCGGTGGAAGGCAATCCTGCAGGTGGGTTTTACGTATATTGGAACGATTGTTGGCGCCGGATTCGCGAGCGGGCAGGAAATCTTTCAGTTCGTCACCCGTTACGGCAGCAAAAGCGTGCTGATTATCGCGGTTAGCGTACTGCTGTTTATCCTCGCAGGAGCTAAAATCATGCTGCTCGCCCACAGCATTGGCGCGTCTTCTTATCACCAGTTTAACCAGTATGTATTCGGCAGCCGAGCCGGTTTCTGGATTAACACGTTCACACTGCTTACACTGCTCTGTACGACCGGTGTGATGCTGGCAGGGAGCGGAGCCTTGTTCGCACAGCAACTCGGGGGATTTTACCAGGCCGGCGTCATCGCGACAGCTTTGCTCGTCTACTTTATTACCTCGCGCGGCATGCACGCCATTATGACTGTCAATACATTGGTCGTTCCTCTTATGCTCGGTTTTACCGTATTGATTGGCATACGCACATTTATAATGAATGGTATGGATTTTCCTCCGTTCAACGGCTCTATCAACGCAGCAGGCTGGGCACTCTCCCCCTTCCTCTATGTTGCATTTAACCTCTCGCTCGCGCTGGCCGTGCTTGTGCCGTTGGGCAGCGAAATGCAGGATCGCCGGGTTTTGATAGGAGGAAGCGTGGTAGGCGGTATCGGGCTTGGCATCCTGCTTCTGCTCAGCAATTATGTGCTGCTCGTCCACAGTGCTGATGCCCTACGGGCAGAGGTGCCAATGGCCATGATTGTCTCTTTGCTGGGTCCATTTGTGCAATGGATGTTCAGCCTTATTATTCTGGGAGAAATTTTCACGACATTGGTCGGCAACGTATTCGGCTTAACGCGACAATTGCAGGTTTTTCCTTCCTTTCAGGTAGACTCCCGTTTCATTATCGTCGGACTGCTGATGGTCTGCTATATCATCAGTCAATTTGGTTTTTCTACACTTGTACACCACCTTTATCCGCTGTTTAGCTATCTCGGAGCAGGAACACTGCTCATGATTTTTCTTACTAAACACAAACCGTCAGGATAAACAAAAATGCGAGAGGCTCATACAACCTCTCGCATTTTTCTCTCTATTTGATATACGAAGCCAGATAGGCAGCCGGACCCTGTACAATAACAGGCTCTTTCTTCGGATCCAACCATCTCAGCACGGCCAGCAGATTTGACTCGGACAATGCGACGCATCCGGCCGTATAACTTTGCGGGCTGCGCCAGATATGCATAAAAATCGCGCTCCCCTTGCCGGGAACGACCGGATTATCATTATATCGGATAACAAGAGCGTATTTATAAAGAGGAATAGCCAGACGCTCAAAGGATTTCCACCTTTTTTTAGGATCACCGCCGTAATGCACCCATGTATTGTAATCCGGGGATGTCTTGTCGTCCACCCAATAGTCTTGGCGCGTAACCGGGCGGTATGGCAGCGTTACGCCTCCGGGCTTTACTGCCGTGCCGAATGCGGTGCCGATTTTATAAATCCCGGCGGGTGACTTGTAGTCGCCCTCTTTTTTATCCTCCAGCAGCGCAAATCCATTCTTCCCTACCACGGCAGGCATCGGCGAAAACGCCGACAGCCATTTTCCGCCTGCTTTCTCAAAGGCCTGAAGACGAGCCTGGCGGCTTTTCCAATCGGGCGTTGTCACCACGATAATCTGCTTTACTTCTTTATCGGGTCCGGAAGAAACGGCAAAATGCTCGATGGGCCTCTCTTCACTTCGTCTATTTTCTTCCATGCAATCGTTCTTTGCTTGCATAACATCCTGCCCCCTTCTTTTCACACAAAAAATCAAAACAACAAACTTTGTATATAGTATGTTTTTGATAGAAGGGGGGCAAAGAAAAATAAACCTGGATTTTGAAGAATAAAAAGACAGCTGATTCGTAATCGAATCAGCTGTCTTTTTATGGGACCGTTTTTATTTATAATCAAAGCCTTGCTTATCCAGCATCGGACGTACTTTCGGATAATAGATTTGCTTATAGAAGGAAGAAACAGTTTGTGACCAGTTGCGTGATTCCTGGCCGCCGGTCCGCTCTTTCATATAATCTGCCATCTGTTTGTCATACTTCTCAATTAAGCCGCGCAGGTCCCGATTATACGCTTCATGATGGTATACGGCTTCACGCGGCAGACGCGGTTTCAAAGCGGACGGATCTGCAGGATGCCCGACCACCAATCCGGCCACCGGAAACACATACTCCGGAATATCCAGCAACTCTATAAGCTCCTGCGGATTTCGGCGCGCGCCGCCGATCGGCACGATGCCAAGTCCCATCGACTCGGCTGCGGTAATCGCATTGCCCATCGCAATGCCGACATCGGACGCCCCTACGATGATAGATTCAACGCTGTCTGTTATCACTAATTCTTCGCCGTTTAATTCTGCAGCAATCTTTGCGCGGTAAAAATCAGCGCAGAACAGCAGGAA
>NZ_DFMZ01000001.1:21940-27149 GCF_002375825.1 Aneurinibacillus sp. UBA3580 | reverse complement strand
CAAGCCATGTTAGTTTGGGTCAAATATTATATTCTTTCATACTTGTGTTTAATGATATAATTTTCGTACCATACAGAATAGTATAGAAAGGATTGAAACCATGCTAACGTTTGGAACTATAATGAGACAAAACGCCGAGAAATATCGAAACAAGCCGGCCGTTATCTTCCAAGGCACCATGCGCACATACGGCGAGCTTAATCTTCGTGCCAACCGCCTTGCAAACGCTTTCCTATCTAGAGGTTACAAAAAAGGAGACAAAGTTGCGGTCATGATGAAAAATCATGCCGCCTATGTAGACATCATGGTTGGTCTTGCGAAGATTGGCGTAGTTATCGTTCCGATAAACTACCGTTTGGTTGGTTCGGAGATTGAATACATTATTCATCATTCGGATAGCCGTGCGATCATTCTTACAGCGGAATACGCCGAAGAAATCGGTAAGCTGCTGCCGTCCATGCCGCAGCTTGATACCGCGGTGGCGATAGGAGAAACGAACATTCCTCAGATGCTCGACTATGAAGCATTCCTTGCTTCCGCTTCCGACAACGAACCGGAAGCAGAGGTGAACGAGCGAGATCCTTTCTATATCGGCTATACTTCCGGTACGACCGGCAAACCGAAGGGTGTTGTTATCTCCCATCGTTCCCGTATCCTTACCGGCATGGTTGCCGCTTATGAATATAAAATCGACGAATCGGATGTACACCTCGTTGCCGGTCCGATTTACCATGCGGCACCGTGGATTTTTCTGGTCATGCAGTTAATCGTAGGCGGCACACTCGTCATCCATGAGATGTTCCGGGTGGAGCAGGTGCTTTCGGATATTCAGAAGCATGGCATCACTAATACGTTCCTTGCGCCGACGATGTACAACTTCCTCGTCAATGTAAAAGAAGACATAAAAAGCAGGCACGATCTCTCCTCCATGCGCGTGCTCATCTCGGCCGGGTCACCGCTGCCGACCAAAACGAAAGAAGATATCCTCGCCTTCTTTCCCGGGGCTGATCTGCATGAATTCTACGGTTCAACTGAAAGTGCGATTACGCTCAACATTAAGCCAAGAGACATTCAGCGTAAAGAGCGCTGCGTAGGACAGCCATTCCCGCTTGTCGAATGCGCCATTCTGAATGACGATAAAGAGCCTGTTGCCCAAGGAGAAATCGGCGAATTGTATTTTAAAGCTCCGTATCTGCTTGACGAATATTACAAAAATCCGGAAGCGACGGCAATGTCGTTCTACAATGGCTATTTTACCGTGGGTGATATGGCCATGCAGGATGAAGAAGGCTTCTATTACATTGTAGATCGCAAGAAAGACATGCTGATTAGCGGAGGCGTGAACATTTATCCCCGTGAAATCGAAGAAGTGCTGTATACGCATCCGAAGATTCTTGATGCGGCCGTTATCGGCGTACCTGACCCGGTATGGGGTGAATCGGTAAAAGCGATCGTTGTTCTAAGAGAAGGGGCCGCATTGACCGAAGAAGATGTCATTCGTTATTGCGAAGGCAAAATCGCCAGCTACAAAAAGCCTAAATCTGTTGATTTTATAGACGAACTGCCCCGCAATCCATCCGGTAAGATTTTAAAGACTGTCCTGCGCGATAAGTATTGGCAGGATCAGCAGACAAAAATTTAATATTTCTTTTAGGCTCACCACCAAACTCTGTGGTTAACTTCTTTTTACACAAAGGTTGCTTGGATGGGAAAAGAAGTGGGCAATGGAACGCTTTTACGCGGCTCCTAAGCGGAAGTAGACTCGCAATTCAGCTCGTACCCTCTTTCTTTTCCCTCTTTGCCTTCGTACCACGGACAGGGGAATGTTGAGTCTTATTTTACTCGAATCTCATCGTAAATCAGCGGCGGCCCCTCCACCGCTTCGGGCACAATCCGGTAGGCGTCTTCGATCATTTCTTTGACTTCCGCTACATCTTCCCGGTTGCTGTAAATTGTCACCAGCGGTTCGCCCTTTTTCACGCTGTCGCCGATTTTCTTGCGCAGCACAACGCCAACCGCCAGGTCAATCACCGACTCTTTGGTAGCGCGGCCGGCACCAAGCAGCATCGCGGCTGTGCCGATCCGATCGGCTTGAATGGACGCTACATGTCCTTCCTCACCCGCTTTCACTTCAAACGTATATTTTGCCTGCGGCAGTTTGGACGGATCGTCTACAACAGAAGGGTCTCCGCCTTGAGCCGACAGAAATGTTTTAAATTTCTCAAGCGCATTGCCGTTCCGAATAGCTTTTTCGAGCTGGGTGCGCGCCGTTTCCGGACTGTCTGCTTTGCCGCCGAGATATACCATATGACTGCCAAGCGTCAAGCACAGTTCTTCTAAATCTTTCGGTCCTTTGCCGCGCAGCGTATCGATCGCTTCCTGCACTTCCAGCGCGTTCCCTACCGCAAATCCAAGAGGCTGGCTCATATCAGAGATAACGGCCATCGTCTTACGACCGACATTGTTTCCGATATCGACCATTGCCTGTGCCAATTCGCGCGCATGCTCCAAATCTTTCATAAACGCGCCGCTGCCCGTTTTGACGTCGAGTACGATAGCGTCGGCGCCGGATGCGATTTTTTTGCTCATAATTGAGCTTGCAATGAGCGGAATCGAATTCACCGTCGCAGTAACGTCACGCAGAGCATACAGCTTCTTATCCGCCGGTGTTAGATTTCCGCTCTGACCAACCACTGCCACCTTGTTTGTATTGACCAGCTCATTGAACTTCTGGTTATCGATTTCCACATGAAAACCCGGTACGGCCTCCAGCTTGTCAATGGTTCCACCGGTATGTCCAAGCCCCCGGCCTGACATTTTCGCTACCGGGATGCCCAGCGCAGCTACAAGCGGTGCAAGCACAAGCGTCGTTGTATCGCCTACGCCTCCGGTACTGTGCTTATCTACTTTAATGCCTTCAATTGCCGACAGATCAATTTGGTCACCGGATTCTACCATAGCCATTGTTAGATGGGTTCTCTCTTCCCGTGTCATATCCTGAAAGAAAATGGCCATCGCCAGTGCGGACATCTGGTAGTCCGGAATCCGGCCTTCTGTATAGCCGCTGATAATAAAATCGATTTCAGCTTTGCTCAGTTCTTTTCCATCCCGTTTTTTCTCGATTAAGTCAACCATCCTCATGTGGCGGACCCTCCTTTTTCTTCCTCTACATAAACATACCAGCAATGGCTGCGCTTAACAACGAAGTCGGCGGCGTCATACAGATTTACCCTTTCCGCCTTCTTTTCATACCGAAAGAAAGGCAAAAAAATCCACTGCTCCGCAAAGCAGTGGAAATATAGGGGGAGAAAGAGAGAGAAAAAAATTCTCATGCTAGTAATAGTATTATTCCCCGCTCCCCTTTCGGTTAAACATTTTTATCACTATTCTTGAATTTTTGTGGTATTCATCTGTACGGGCGGTAAAATCGGCGGCGGCTGTACTCCGGGGACTTCACTGCCTACCGGCTTTCCCGTCCCGTCATAGTAAAACTGCGGCACATCACCGACGATCAGCGCATTGGAGATCGGAACTTCTGATTGGACTACCGCAGGTTGTGTCGAGAACGGAATAACGATTTTCACCTTTGTTTCAATAATGATGAACACGGTAATCAGCACCATGTTAATTCCGGCCTGCTGCATTTTCGTATCAAGCTCTACGTGTACATTTCCGTATGGCACAAGCGTTATCGGTAATTCGGGACCCAACTGCGCCAGCAAGTTGCTGCGCAGCGCCTGACCGAGCTTAATCTTTTCTGGTGTCGTCTCCATGTCTTTCAATGCATGCATAACGTTCTCTGTCGATTCGAATACAATGCGTGTGTATTCATTGGAATTAAAGGTCGCTACCTGAACTTTCCCATCTTTGTCTTCTTTAATATCTATCAGCTTTTTAAAATCCGTTTCTTTAATAATTTTTTGATTAATCGCATCATGAATCGCTTTGGTCGCCATCTGTTCTGCACGGATGCGGGCAATCGAATGGAGGACAGGCTCAATGTTTTTTTCGATATAATAGAAAGTTTGGAAGGTAAGCCCAAGAAAAATGAGCAGGGAGATGAGAAACATATATTTTGAAGGGATGGGCGCCCGCACAGACCGGTTACGCAACCTCCTTCTTTTCATCTATCCACCTCCTTGCTGCAATATATGCCTGAGGTGGGGAGGCTAAAACCGAAAAATGCAAAGACACAAACAAGAAGTTAGAAAAGGGCTTTCTCCGCAGCATGATGAAAGCCCGAAGAACAGCAGCGTTTCCCCGGGCTTATTACTGCCGTTCTATTCAAGTTTGCCGCTGCGCATCAAACGGGCCTGCTCAATAATAACCGCCGCTTCCGCGCGTGTAATGTATTTCGCGCCGCGGAACGTGTTATCGCTATAACCGCTCATCACTTTCTTGTCAACCAACGCGGAAATGCTGCCGACCGCCCACGGCGGCATTTCGTTAATGTCGACAAACTTTTGTGCCGTATCGATCTTTGCTACATCGAACTCCAGCACACGCGCGATCATTACCGCTGCCTCAGAACGGGTGATGGATTTGCCCGGCAGGAATTTTCCGTTATATCCGGTAATATAGTTCGCTTCCCGGGCGGAAGCCACCTGCTGATAGAACCATTGATATTTCCATACGTCCGAGAAATTTGCTTCTGCATTTTCTTTGTATTTGCCGAACGCTTTATTTATCATCGTGACAAATTCGGCACGGCTTACCTGCTTGCCCGGACGGAATGTACCGTCTTTGTACCCACTGATGATGTTATCTTTCACCAGGCTGTCGACAGCCGGTTTGGCCCAGTAAAAATTGTCGAAATCCTTGAATGTTGCCGCAGAAGCAACAGACGTTATGCTGAGTGCCAATACCGTAGCCAGAGCAAGTTTCACAATTCTTCTCTTCATGATGAAACAACCACCTTTCCTTATTCTGTTTTTATGAATAAAGTCCGGAAAATCCGGATCTTTATTAATAATGAAGCATTCCCACCTATGTAACAGAAAAAATCATGGAAATAAATATATGATATGGAAATTATCATCTCCTATTCTTTTCGAAACATAAAATACGCTTATGGGGGGAGTTTTAAAAAAACAAGACTCTCATGGCTTTTCAGCCGCAACACAGACATGAAAATGCAGAGAAGAGCGGCTGACTCTTGTGGTACGAAGGAAAAGAGAGGAAAGAAGGAGGAGAGGATTTTAATGTAGAA
>NZ_DFMZ01000001.1:20002-21802 GCF_002375825.1 Aneurinibacillus sp. UBA3580 | reverse complement strand
TCTTCCCTGGATCTTTTTTCCTCCCTCTTCTCCCTCTTTCTTCATGATTTTCACAGAAAAATAAAAAACCCCCAACCGAATGGCTTTCAGTTGAGAGTTAGTAGCAAATATCTTATGTAGACATGTATCCGTATGTACTTACTTCACAATACGCTTAGCTCCTACATAACGGCTTCCCCAATAATATTCGTCATTGACACTGCTGATAGATACACCGCGGCTGCTCGAAGAATGAATAAATTTGCCATTCCCGATATACATTCCCGCGTGCGTAACAGCGGCACGGCTTGAAGTTTTGAAGAATACCAGATCTCCCGTACGCAACTGCGAACGTGAAACAGGCTTGCCTTTGCTGTACATGGCGCTTGCGGTGCGGGGCAGAGTGATTTTTTGACTTTTGAATACATAATTCAGGAAACCGGAGCAGTCAAAACCGCCCTTTCCGGTACCGCCCCATTTATACGGCGCTCCCAATACGCTTTTTGCTTTCGCTACCAGAGATGATGTGTTGGCCGCAGATGCTTTTTCTGTTCCTACGGGCGCCAAAAGACTGCCCAACGCAATTACACCCGCCATTGCAACCATCAGAATTTTCTTATTTCTCATAGCCTAGTTTTACTCCCTTCGTGCCTACGAGGTTAGTTGACGGGTTAAGAGGATAAGGTCTCTTTCCGTATAAACGGATCCACCCCAGAGTAAATCGTCCCCCGCTTCGCATGATGCGAATTCGGCAAGTAAACATTTTTCTATTAATTGGCCACCTCTATAATAGTTCTGATGTCTTCTGTCTCTTTACAATAACGGTTTAAGTTTATCGAATTCTATCGAAAAAGAGAAGATTTCCAAGAAAATGTTCATAATTTAGACACATCTTAGTGAAATTTTCTGCAACCTACAAAAATACACTTTATTTTTTGTGAAAATCCTGAAATAAAGAAGGAAGGAGAGAAGAAAAAGGCATTCGCCTTTTTCTTCATTGATACGTAAATGATATATTTCTTTCTATCCACCCTGTTTGACTGTACGCCTTGGCGATGCCAAGTTGTTCAACTTCCTTCTTTGTCACTTCTTTCAGCGGCACGGACACCTCAAATTCCTCTTCAAATGGAAAAGAAGTAAGCTGCACGGTTTTCCGATCAAGCCAACGGGCGGAAATCTTCTCTTCTCCGTTGAAAGTGAACCGCTGCGGAAACCCGTTCCTGTACCAGGAAATTTCCTGCTCTTTTGCTATACCGGGTTCCTGAATACAAATATACAGGGAAAGATTATCGCAGAACTGCAAAAGCGTAAAATGGAAATGCAGAACAGCAGCCTCCTCTTCTCCGATGCCAAGCCGCTCCCTCAAACGCCGCTGCCGCGCTTGTTCGTCCCGTACATAGGAAAGTGCGGTCTCTTCGCTCGTTCCGTCAAAAAAAGACACATAATGCATACTGCAAAGAAGAGCCCCGTATGGACTTGTCTCTTCTACTTCATCTACTCCCTTTCGATAAAAAGACAGTTTAGGGACAAGGGGAAACTCAACAAATGAATACGGTCTTTTGTCTGCATCATTCCAGAACGGTGTATTATCTAAATCAATCCAGCCACGGTCATGCTGGCTAATCCCGTAAAGTACGTCCTCACGCTTGTCTTTACCAATAAAATAGCGTTCTCTCCATCGACGGGCTATCTCACCGGAAGCCAGCGCATGATGATGCTGAGCCACCATTACAAACTTTTCGCCCCGCTCATATACAATCATTCGTTCCTCTCCTTTGCGTCGTGTCTGTTTTTTATTGCGGTACGAAGGAAAAGAGAGAA
>NZ_DFMZ01000001.1:4668-19862 GCF_002375825.1 Aneurinibacillus sp. UBA3580 | reverse complement strand
GGGAAAAAAGGCGAACGCCTTTTTCTTCCCCGGATCTCATTTCCTCTTCCCCTTCCTTCTTTTCTCATGATTTTCACAGAAAACAGAAGCGTACCGAGAGCAGCCAGCGCTACAAAGGTAACTCTTCTTCACTTTTGCCGCTCTCGGATGCGCCTTTTCTAATCCACCATTGCAGAAGCGGCGGAACAATAAACATGACGAAAAATACGCGAAAAAGTTGATAGCCACTGACCATTGATAAATCGGCATGCACCATGCTGGCCGTTACGCCCATCTCGGCAATACCGCCCGGTGCGGTGCTTAAAAATGCCGTGGTTAATGTCATCGGAGTCCAAAGGGTAAGCAGAAAAGCCAGGAGCAGCGAGAAAAGTACAAGAAAGACGCTGCCAAGCACGGTATACAGTCCAAGCGCCCGTATGCTTTTTAATGTTTGTGGCTTCATCTGCAGTCCAATATGAGTACCAATAGCAAACTGGGACAACAGGACAAGTGTGTGGGGCAAATGCGGTGCTTCTCCGGCACCCACCATGATTACCGCTGCAGTGCCGAGCATCGGCCCGGTCAATGCGGCAGCCGGAAGCCCGATCCTCTTTCCTCCCCAGGCACCGGCTATCACCACTCCGGCATACAGCAAATATTGTTCCCATGAAGCAGGCATCCACGCCGTATCGGGCACAGCCCCTCCCGCTCCGCCTGATGACACCTGCCGTCCTAAGCCATGTACAGTTAAAAACGGCACGAAAAAAATGACCGCCAATACACGAATCGTTTGCATAAACGCCACCATTGTTGCATCTACTCGCTCTGTTTCTTCGCTTAGTACCAGCATTTGTGACAGTCCACCTGGCACACTGCCGAAAACCCCGCTGGCAATGTCTACTCCCAGCCGACGGGCAATAATCACTCCAAGCGATAAGCTAACCAGCACGGTCAGCACGGTAGATGCCAGCATAAAGGGAAGCTGCTGTATAATCTGCAACCCTGTCTCCCGTGTAAACGACGCACCCAGCATATATCCCAACAACAGAAGTGCTGTCTCCCGAAACGTGTACGGCCACATAAGCGTTCTGCGCGTTGCAAGACGCCAGACTGTTACCGCTGCTACCGGCCCGAGAATCCACGGCAGCGGCACACGCAGCACTGTAAAGAGCAGCGCACCGACAAGCGCCACCGCCGCCGCTTCCAGCACAGTAAAGTATGTATAATTTCTTTCCATGCTCCCTCCGCTCCTTTTTTATGATCCTACTTCCTTTCCATGATTTGCGCAAATAAAACCATCATGACCAATCAGCCGTAACCCCAACATGAAAATGACGGGAAGGGCGGCTGACTTTTGCGGTACGAAGGAATCGAGAGAAGAGAACGAGAGGATGATTTCAATGTGGAAAAAGGCGAACGCCTTTTCCTTCCTTGGATCTTTTTTCCTCATCCTCCCCTTCTTTCCTCATGATTTACATAGAAAAAGAACTGTATAGATTCTTTTCTACACAGTTCTTTACAATCATTTTTTTCTGTAATTTTTCTTTGTTTGTCAACAACCCCGTTTTAGGCTCTCCATTCAGCAGAAGAAATTAAAGTTTCATCTTCGTTAACAAGTCCTTTTTCATAAGCCTTTTCGATAATTCTGGCCACATTCTCATAAAGATTAGACTCATCAGGCCTAAATCTTAGTTGAGTTTGTATATGTTCTGAATGAAAACGGGAAATTTTTCTTGAATTTGAATTACTTGTAATTTTACAGTCAGCAATAATTTTTTTGAATTCATCAAAACTCATTGAGGATTGTCCCAGCTTTTTTCCGTTTTCCACGTTTTGTTTTACGCGAGCTACAATCGTTAACTGAGTGTATGCTTTGTATTCTGGGCTTTTAAATACCGAAATCGATCTTTGCATTGCTGCTGATTTTGATGAAATGTTTATCAAATCTTCACCTACTTCCTTATTTTGGGCAATCAGTTTATTTCCTGTTTTTCCTTCTTAGCTTTTTCTTCAAGCTCTTTAATTTTCTCTTCAGTTAAATGAATAGGAGGAACTGATGTGATTTCAGATTTATTTAAACTGTGTGTACTAACCGTAAAAGTATCGCCGGTTGTATATGTGCTAGGAATAATCTCTACACCAAATAGATTGTCATAAAATTGGTTGTTTGGTGGATAATAGTCTCGGGCCAAAGCTGTAAAAGTTCCGCTTGAAACATCGTTCAGGTAGAAGCCCATATATAATATTTTTCCATATACTATTCTGTCTGATCCACTTAAATACTCTCTATCAACCTCTACGAACTTATTAGTAACATCTACTCCGTTATTGAAAATAGAGAAGCTACCAAACTGCTCCGTTCCCTCTACATATATTGCGAAATAGCCAACCTCGCCAGTAAGAGGTTTATCAAGAGATAGTTTATTATCTACATATTCCCATTCGTAGTTTGCTCCATCTGAAGTTACGCCCAAAAATTGCACCTTTGTTAACTTTGGTGCTGGTCCTGCTTGTACAGCGGAGGTGTTATAAAGTAACGTTAGTATAAACAAAGCTGTGAATAGTGATAAAAAATTGTTTCTTCATCAGAATCTCCCCTTCGCTTATTTGTAAAAACATCCCAGTAATAATTATCGGAACAATTCTTCTATAAATTAGATTTTTCTTCCAAAAAAATTTTTTAGCTCAATACCTAAAAATGCGATTGAGGATATGAATAAAAAAACCCAAAGGGTGATGGGGGCGAGCTCGCTTGTCCTCTGAAGCGGGCAGTATATACTTCCTTGCGGGAGCGTACCGAAGTGACATGTTTCTCCCTTCTCTCGCCTCGTTCCTCTTTATGTATAAAAAGTTAAGCGCAGAGTTTGATATTGGGTTTTATTTTTCAGCAAATTGTAAACAAATGAGGTAAAATTGTAGTAAACCCTTCCCATGAAGAGGAGATGATTTTATGGCTTCTCCCGTACATACTATCGAATCACCTGCGCTCTGGACCAGGGATTTTATTTTCACGACACTGGCTAATTTATTTTTGTTCACAAGCTTTCAAATGTTGATTCCAACGCTGCCGGTTTATGTAGAGCAAAGTGGAGGCGATGAGCTTGCGGTTGGAGCGGTAATCGGAATTTTCACCGTGTTCGCTCTGCTGGCCCGCCCGTTCGCCGGCAAAGCGCTCGATACGCTTGGCCGCAGAATCGTTATGATGATCGGTTTGTTGATTTTCATTCTGGCTGTGGCCGGTTATTACTGGACAACAACCGTGTTTTTTATTTTAAGCCTGCGGGTTATCCATGGAGTTGGCTGGGGAATTACGACAACAACGTTCGGAACAGTGATTTCGGACATCATTCCGGCGCAGCGACGCGGAGAAGGAATGGGCTACTATGGCCTGTCAACTACGCTTGCGATGGCGCTGGCCCCTTTGTTCGGCATCTGGGTAATGGGAAAAGCCGGTTTTGGATGGCTGTTTTTCATCTCTGCACTGCTCGCAATCGCCAGCTTTCTCATCTCCCAGATTATCCGGTATCCTTCCCTGCCCGACTCCACAGAAACAGAAGTCTCTGAGGTCCGAAGTCGATTGGATGAATGGGTGGAAAAACGAGCGGTATTCCCTTCTTTTCTCGCTATGACGCTAGGTCTTACGTATGGCGGAATCGTAACATTTATTACACTGTTCGGCAAAGAAGTCGGCATTTCCAACGTAGGTTGGTTTTTTCTTGCTAATGCGGCTATGGTTATGATCGTCCGACCGATGGCGGGTAAGCTGTTCGACCGGCGGGGTCCGGTATGGATTCTTTTGCCCGGCGCCTTTTTTACAGTGGCAGGCCTTCTGCTGCTATCCTATTCTACCAACGTGCCTTCACTCGTACTTGCTTCCCTGTTCTACGGCGTTGGTTTTGGTGCCATTCAACCAACTCTGCAGGCCTGGACGATCAGCCGGGTTGCGGCAAACCGACGCGGTGCTGCTACCGGCACATTTTTCTCCGGCTTTGACTTAGGAATAGGCGCCGGGGCTATGGCACTCGGTGTAGTGGCCAAAGCAATGAGCTACGCGGCTATGTATCGTGTCTCTATTGTATTTATGGGAGTGTATCTCATTACCTATGTACTTTATCTGTTAAAACAAAAGGAACACCAAAAAAGCACGCGAGCATAAAAGCTACGTGCCTTCTATCATTTTTTAGCTTACTTTTTCAAATGGCGATCCATCTTAAAACCTGCCAGAAATTGCTCGGTCTCCTGAAAAACACGTTCAAGCTGGGAAGCAACAGTGCGGATTTCTTTCTGCGCCTGCTCTTCTTTGTGAAGCGTAACAAAATGGGCAAGTCCGTACATATTGGCATAGAACGGCAGGCGGCGCGCATTTGCGTGCAGCACCACATACGGAGCAATGCCATTAAGGTCCGTATCTGCAAGCTCATTGTACAGACAATGCGATTCATTGTGCATCGTTAGCAGAATGTCGAGTATTCGCTCGGCTGTCTGTGTGCCTGACGCTTCTGCCACTTCCTGCGGCAGCATCAAGCCATAACGGGTGTCCGGCAGTTGCAGCGAGAAGTCAAATGCCCGGTGACGGATGATTTGGTGGTGGCAGCCTTCAGAACACGTAACAGCAATATGCTTGCCATATGCCCGCATAATCCCGGGTAATTCGCTGAGCCTGGTCATCGCAGACAAATCTCCCAGTACCCTGTCCTCTGCACGGATACATTCAGACACAGGTGAAGCATCCGATATTGCAATGAACGGACCATTATAGACAGGCCGTGCTTCCCGCGCTTCCGCCCGCCGCCGATAAAATTCGCCGACACAGGAACGCTGATATAGCATGGCTTCCGTATGGCCAATGGAAGACGGAAGCACCTCGGTCGCATGCATACGAATTTTCTCCGCCACCTCTACTATCTCCCGGCTAAAGCCTTCATGCGCCAGCATTTCAGCAATCGCGTCCGAGATGGCACGCGCATTTCCTGTAACGGCCACATTGGATTTCGTGGCCAGCGGCAGGACAGTGCGCGCATTTTCGTATGCCAGCCTCTCGGCCACATCTTCTTTCATTTCCGGACTTTTCGCTTTGATTATTTCAAAGAAAAGCGGAACCAGTTCTTCATATTTTTTTAAGCATTGCTGTCCAAACGCGATGTAGCGTTCTTTCAATTCTGAATGCTTATCCAGTTCCACGGGAATGACAAAACCCTCCGGTTTATGGTAATGAAAGCTAAATTCCGTAAACGATAGCCATTTAGCTGCCTGGACGGTCTCCAGAATCTCGATACACCAGCGCGAGACACCCTCGATACAGAATTGGGCAAACGCATGCTCTTTTATGCTCGCATGTCCATACGCCATGCCCCATTTCTTCATCATTCCTTCCGTATGCGCCAGGGACTCCTTATACATCGAAATCATGTCTGTATCTGGAAGACACAGAACCCCCTTCTTGAGCAAGTCATACAAATTATCGCGAAAACTGCCTGGACTACGGCTCACCTTCGCAAAAACAGTGCCGACAACTTCAGCCGGTATATTTTTAATCGCATATACATTGTCTTCCGTGCTGGTTACATAGTTTGAAAGCTTCATCGTCTGCCTCACCTCATTCATCAATCCCGGCTGCTATAGGATCGTGTCGCACCGCACAATCATAATGGTTAATTCCTTGGAGAGATCAATTTCATAATACGGGTTAGCTTTGCTGCCGTCTTCATGCTTAATCACCCGCACTACAGGCCTTGCGGGCAGATTTCTATTATAGTCAACTACAATGCCGGTGGCTCCGTTGCTCAGTGTTACAGTTAACCCTACAGGATAAATGGAGACTGTCTTGCGGAACGCATCGACAATCGCCGGTTCAAAATGCGTACCCGTCCCTGCGAAAATAATCTCCATTGCATCATGAGGCAGCATCGCACCCCGATACACCCGATTGGTTGTCAGAGCATCAAACACATCACATACCGCCAGTAACCGCCCATATTTATGAATCTCCTCTCCTTTAAGACCACGTGGATAACCGGTACCGTCCAGCCGCTCATGATGCTGATAGGCACAGTGTGCGGCCAACAGCGGAATACCATGCTGCTGACGTAAATAATCGAAGCCGTATTCCGTATGCTTTTTCATTACGGCAAATTCATCGTCCGTCAATCGGCCCGGTTTATAGAGAATCTCTCCCGGAACCATTAATTTTCCGATATCATGCAGCATGGCGCCCATTCCAAGCTCAAGCAATTCTTTATCATTGTACCCCATCTCAATTCCAACTGCAGCGGCATAAATAGCCACATTCAACGAGTGGGCATATACATAATGATCCTGTATGTACATATCGCTCAACAATCCCAATGCTTTGCGATTACGCTTCAGGTCGCCGACAATGGAGTCGAATACATTACGGAAAGCATTAATTGTGGACGGAGAAAGACGTGATTTCCACTTCTGCTCAGCATGAACAATTTCAGAAAAACCTTGATAGATGACTTTTACCGCCGCCCGTCTCGTCTCCGAAGACACAGCTTCTTCCATCTCCAGATCTTCTGTCGCTTCGTCACGGATATATAGTGTATTAACCCCTTTTCGTTTAAGTCGTTCAATCATGCTATCGGTCAGTACCATATCTTTATTGAGCAGCACCGCCCCCTGATCCGTGCAAATCGGCTGCGCCAAAACCATACCGGCTTCGCAGCTTTGAATTGAGATTAATCGCATACTGGTTTAACTCCTCATCGTACTCTAGTCTCTTCTTCTCATTATACATAGAAAGACCTAGGAAATATATCGTATAATCGACCTAAAAAAAGAGCTTTCCAAAAGAAAGCTCCTTACAGCATTGCCAGTATTGCGTCCTTTCCTCTCATGCCGGGTACAATTCCCATCTCTTCCGCTGCGAAAGTCACCGACTCAAGCGGAGCTTCCAGCAACTGGTCAATCGTCCGTACTCCCAGTGCCCGCCCCGCAATAATGCCGCGGCTGGCAAGCCGTTCATTTAACAATCCTACATCAAGTGCTCCGCACATAATATACCCTTTCTCCGTCGTTACCATCAGCAGACTGGTTTTTGGCAGTTGAACCGAAATAGCGGTTACCTGATGACCATCCAGCATGAGCGGCTTCATTTCAATCATATTTTTAATCCTCCTTGCGCCTTTTCTTTATCCTTTACACAGTATGTAAACAGCACAGGCTGGGTGACACTCAATGATATCTCTGCTGTCGCGCGGTTTCCGGACGCGCCCCCCCAATCCCGTCTTCGGCCATTTTCACTCGCAGCGCCTCCATTAAATACAGGCCAAACATCTGATAAATTTCCGTCTCCTGCATCTCCTGAATCCATTGCACGAGCTCTTCTTTGCTCTGTCCATGCAGCAAGCTCATAACAATCGCTGTGACATCTTCTTCATCGCCCGTGAGTTTATCACGATACAGGTTGTAAATATCATTGACTAGCTTCATGAAACTACCCCTTTCACATCTGTATACTAATGCAGTTTTTTTCTAGTATGTCCCGATTTTGTCGCATGCCAGTGATTGCGTCTGGAATTCTTCAGCGCTTCTTCCAGAATAAAAAGCAGTTATGCCCCCGTCAGCTTCATCCGACATGGATTAATCGGGTGTGGACAAAGAGAAAGAAGGTCTTTACGCGTGACATCTCCCTTTTCCAGGGAGAACAAAAGCGTGCCTGAGTTCACAAGGCCAATTTCCTCATCTACCCGAGAACGCAGCCCTGCCGCCAACAAATTGGGAAGCGGCGATTCCTCTTCCCATGATACAGGAAGATCGTATTTTAAACAAATCATATCCCGTCTCATTCTTGCTCTACATCAATCCCTGCCAGAGCATCCGGACGGCAATTAACAATAGGACAAACCGCATAAGTCTCTCAAGCCCCTTGCCCGACAGCTTTCTTGATAGTGTGCTGCCTAATTTTCCGCCGATCCAGGCCCCCGGCGCTATAGCAATCACCGCGATCCATGCAATATGTCCAAGTGTAATATGGGTAATACTGCCGACAAGCGAAGATAACAGAATAACAAACATCGACGTGGCAGCGGCAACGTGCGGCGGAAACCGAAACAATACAAGCAGGAACGGGACAAGCAATGCTCCGCCACCGATGCCGAATACACTGGATAAAATGCCTACCAGCAATGAAATAGCGATGGCAAGCGGTTTAGAATATCCATATGTATGCACTTGCCCGCTTATATCCACATATGTTCTTGTGGTTTTCCACTGCTTATTCTTGCCCGGAGTAAATTTCGAACGGTATGTTAGAATCAAGAGCATAAACAGCATGAACAGCCCATAATACAAAGTAAACGAGTCTTTATCAAAATAGGCTGAGAGCCATGCTCCAATGACGGCGCCCGGTGCGCTGCCTATGAAAAATAAAAAAGCGCTTGAAAAATCCACCAGTTTCTGCTTGGCATAGCTAATGCTTGAAGACAGCGCTGTAATGATAATAAGCATCAACGAGGTGCCAATCGCCAGCTGAGGCGTAATCTCAGGCACGCCCGGAATGATACCCGATAAATAAAATAGCGCGGGCACAAGAATAATCCCTCCGCCCAACCCAAGCAAGCTACCGAACGTACCGGCAGCTATTCCAACCAGGGTAAGAATGAACCAACCCATCATTATCCACTCCAATATACCTGCTTACTTATTGTACTTTTTCTTATCATATCATACAAAAAACCCCCAAACGAATAGTTTGGGAGTTTTCGTGCTTACTACCGCTCGATTATCCGATTGAGCCTTCCATTTCAAACTGGATGAGGCGGTTCATCTCAACTGCATATTCCATCGGCAGCTCTTTCGTAAACGGCTCAATGAAACCCATGATGATCATCTGCGTAGCCTCATCTTCTTTTAAACCACGGCTCATCAGATAGAAGAGCTGTTCTTCACTTACCTTAGAAACAGTAGCTTCGTGCTCAAGCGTAATGTTGTTATTCAGAATCTCATTGTACGGAATCGTATCAGAAGTGGACAGCTTATCCAGGATAATTGTGTCACATTTTACGTTGGACTTGGAGCCTTCCGATTTGCGTCCGAAGTTGGCAAGTCCGCGGTATGTTACTTTACCACCATGTTTACTGATACTCTTCGATACGATAGTGGAGCTGCACTCCGGTGCAAGATGAATCATCTTCGCTCCTGCATCCTGATGCTGGCCTTTGCCTGCTACAGCAATGGAGATAACTACGCCTTTGGCACGAGGTCCTTTCATTACGACCGCCGGATATTTCATCGTCAGCTTACTTCCGATGTTGCCGTCGATCCATTCCATCGTCGCGTCCTCTTCAGCCACAGCACGCTTCGTAACCAGGTTATATACGTTGTTGGACCAGTTCTGGATTGTCGTGTAGCGGCAGCGTGCGCCCTTCTTCACGATAATCTCAACGACTGCGCTGTGCAGCGAGTCAGTGCTGTAAATCGGTGCTGTACAGCCTTCCACATAGTGGACGAAACTGTCTTCGTCGGCAATAATCAGTGTCCGCTCGAACTGTCCCATATTTTCAGAGTTAATGCGGAAGTATGCCTGCAGCGGCGTTTCGCATTTTACGCCTTTCGGTACGTAGATAAAGCTTCCCCCGGACCATACCGCGCTGTTCAAGGCCGCAAACTTATTATCTGACGGCGGAATGACCGTGCTGAAATATTCTTTTACAATCTCCGGATGCTCACGCACGGCAGTATCCATGTCACAGAAGATAACACCCATTTCTTCGAGATCCTGCTGCATGTTGTGATAAACAACTTCGGACTCATACTGTGCGGATACACCGGCCAGGAATTTCTGCTCGGCTTCCGGAATGCGGAGACGATCGAACGTATTCTTAATCTCTTCCGGTACTTCGTCCCAGCTGCGTCCCGTCTTCTCGGACGGCTTGACATAATAGGTGATGCTGTTGAAGTCCAGCTCCGTCAAATCGCCGCCCCATGTTGGCATAGGCATGCTCTGGAAGAGTTCCAGTGATTTCAGGCGAAAATCGAGCATCCATTGCTCTTCGCCTTTTATACGGGAAATTTCTTCGACGATTTCTTTCGTCAATCCTTTTTTCGCCCGAAAAACCGAAATGTCTTTATCATGAAACCCATACTGGTACTCTGACAATTCAGGTGCTTTTTTGCTCATTTTATTTCCTCCTTGCTAAGGCGTTCTACGCCTCCTCATGTTTAGGCTGCTCGCGGAGGCCTTTCTCCATGGCTTTCCATGCGAGAGTAGCACACTTAATACGGGCCGGAAACTTGCTTACGCCTTGCAGCGCTTCGATATCACCCAGGTCCGCCTCTTCAATCTCTTCTTCGGAGGCTTCCCCTTTCATCATCCGGGAGAACAAATCGGCTATCGTCAATGCTTCGTCCACTTCGAGTCCTTTGACAGCTTCCGTCATCATCGAAGCGGAAGACATGCTGATCGAACAGCCTTCTCCGGTAAAACGAGCGTCGGCGACTTTTCCGTCTTCCACTTTCAACTGTAGTTTAATGCGGTCGCCGCAAGTCGGGTTGTTCATGTTTACCGTCAATGCGTCATCTTCGAACTCCCCGCGGTTGCGGGGCTTCTGATAATGATCCATGATGACTCTGCGGTACAAATCATCAAGAGAAGACATTGCCGAAATACTCCTTTGTTTTAATAAGTGCTTTCACTAATGCATCTATATCTTCTTCCGTGTTGTACAAATAGAAGCTGGCACGTGCTGTTGACGATACTTTCAGCCATTTCATCAACGGCTGACAGCAGTGGTGTCCTGCACGAATTGCGATGCCTTCCGTATCAAGTACGGTGGCAATATCGTGCGGATGCGCCTCATTCATTGTGAATGTAACCAGCCCGCTCCGCTCTTCGGGACCGTAAATCTTCAGTCCCTCGATTTCGCGCAGTTGCTCCATCGCATACGTTACAAGTTTGCGTTCATGATCGCGAATAGCATCCAGGCCGATGGATTCCACGAAGTCAATCGCCGCGCCAAGACCGATTGCACCCGCGATAATCGGCGTGCCACCTTCAAACTTCCACGGAAGTTCTTTCCACGTTGAATCGTACAAGTCAACAAAATCAATCATTTCTCCGCCATATTCTACCGGCTCCATTTTCTCAAGCAGGCGACGCTTACCGTACAGAACCCCAATGCCTGTCGGTCCCGCCATTTTGTGGCCCGAGAAAGCGAAGAAGTCACAATCTAACTCCTGAACATCCACCTTCAGATGGGGTGCTGCCTGCGCACCGTCGACAACCATCACGCCACCGTGGCGGTGCACGATCTGCGCCACTTCTTTCACCGGATTGATCGAGCCAAGAACATTGGATACATAGCCCATAGCCACTAGCTTCGTGTTCGGTGTAATGGTTTGCTCGGCCGCTTCTACGGTAATCGTACCGTCTTCGGCAAGCGGAATGAACTTGAGCGTTGCTCCAGTCAGTTTAGCAATTTGCTGCCACGGAATGAAATTGCTATGGTGCTCTACTTCCGTGATGACAATCTCGTCTCCCTCACCGATAAAGTTACGGGCATAACCGTGCGCTACAAAGTTCAGGGAAGTCGTCGTCCCCCGCGTGAAGATAACCTCCGCGGTTTCTTTTGCATTAATGAATGTACGGACTTTTTCACGAGCTCCTTCATATCCATCCGTTGCAAGCGTTCCGAGGGTGTGAACGCCACGGTGAACGTTGGAATTGTACTCCCGGTAATAACGGTCGACCGCTTCGATAACCTGAACGGGCTTCTGCGAAGTTGCTGCGCTGTCCAGGTATACCAGAGGATGGCCGTTTACCTTCTGGTTAAGGATCGGGAAAAGTTCGCGAATTTCTTTTGCATTCATCGGGATAACTTACCTTCAATCGCCGCGCTCAGGCGTTTTTTCATACCCTCGATTAGCAAATTGTCCAGCACAGGCGCCAGGAAGCCATTGATAATCAAACGTTCTGCTTCCTTACGCTTTACGCCGCGGGACATCATGTAGTACAGCTGAAGCGGGCTGATCGGCCCAACGGATGCCGCATGCCCTGCCATGACATCATCTTCATCGATAAGGAGAATTGGGTTTGCATCGCCACGTGCGCGTTCTCCAATCATTAAGATATTTTCCGCCTGCTCTCCGTTGGCTTTCTGTGCCCCCTTCTTCATTTCGGTAATTCCGTTGAAGATAGCGGTCGCTTCATCCAGCATAACGCCGCGGGACAGGATGTTGCTTTCGGTATGAGTACCGATATGCACGACGCGAGAGACAAAATTCTCCTTTTGACTTCCATTTGCAATGGCAACGGATTTTACGTCAGCAGATGAACCGTTTCCGTTCAGGATGGTCGTCGTGTTAGCAATCGTATTGCCGTGGTTCATATCGCCCAGCAACCATTCAATACGCGCATCGTTTTCTGTCACGCCCCGGCGGTACGTATAATCTGTTACCTGTTCAGAGAGGGACCGGACAGAAGCATACTGCACTTTGGCGCCACCCTGTACAAATACTTCGACCATACCGTTTACAACAACAGGCTGCTTATAGTCCGCTCCTATCACATTTTCCACAACTGTAACCTTACTGTTGGCATCAGCTACAATTAGCGTGTGCGGAAGCAACGCAATTTCTTCATCAGCGCCCCATACTACTGTTTGAAGCGGTTCTTTCACTTCGACATTTTTTGGCACATACACGAAGAAACCACCATTCCAGAACGCCTGATGCAGCGCCGTTACTTTGTGTTTTTCAATACCGCATTGGAATAAATACTTTTTTACGAGTTCGCCATGCTCTTGCACCGCCTGGGATAGCGGCATAAACAGTACGCCTTGTTCTTTCAGAGAAGCGTTAATCCCCGCATATACTATGCTGGAGTGCTTCTGCACAATGATATTGTCGTTACCCGCATCAAGCAGGTCCTTAATCTCCTGCGGCAGCTCTTCTATCGAAGAAAGCCTTGCTTCCTCTTTATACGGGATAAAACTATCGATGTTCCATTTATCAATTTTCGTCTTTTCCAGCTTCGGCAGCGGAAGTTGCTGGTAGCCCTCGAATCCTTCCCGGCGGAGCTGTGTCAGCCATTCCGGTTCGCCCTGAGAGAAGCGGGCCACCGCTTCCTGGTCGAATCGCACATTCGCTTCTACGCTCATTACTGTCATTCCCCCTAACCCTAGCTTTCTGCGCCTACAGTTTCGTCCTGAATACCAAGCTCTTCTTTAATCCAGTCGTATCCGTTCTCTTCAAGTTTCAGAGCCAGTTCCGGTCCGCCTGACTTCACGATGCGTCCCTGCATCATAACATGGACAAAATCAGGCTTGATGTAGTTCAGCAGACGCTGGTAGTGCGTAATCATAAGCACACCCATATCCGGGCTGCGCAGTTCGTTTACGCCGCGCGCTACGATTTTCAGCGCATCAATGTCAAGGCCGGAGTCAATTTCATCAAGAATCGCAATACTGGGCTTCAGCATCATCATCTGGAGAATTTCATTTCGCTTCTTCTCCCCGCCGGAGAAGCCTTCGTTCACATAACGGTGAGAGAAAGCCTGGTCCATCTCCAGCACTTCCATTTGCTTTTCCATTTGACGGATGAATTTAATGAGCGAAATCTCCTTGCCTTCTTCCTGACGGGCATTTAGTGCACTGCGCAGAAAATCGGCATTCGTTACGCCACTGATCTCGCTCGGGTACTGCATCGCAAGGAACAGCCCTTTACGCGCGCGCTCGTCCACTTCCATCTCAAGTACGTCCTCGCCGTTCAACGTCACTGAACCACCGGTCACTTCATATTTAGGATGACCCATAATGGCGGAAGCAAGCGTGGATTTCCCCGTTCCGTTCGGACCCATGATGGCGTGTACCTCCCCGCCCTTGATCTCCAAGTTTAGGCCCTTTAAAATTTGTTTATCTTCGATCGCAACGGTTAGGTCTTTTATTTGTAAATGCGGTGTTCCTGCCATGAGTAAATTCCCTCCATCCAACTTTTATCAACTTCAAAACATGACGTGCAATTGTCACGAATTAGAAACGATTTGTGTTCAATCCTCTTTTATAATATAGTATATCATAGTTGTAAATCAAGGAAAGACCTATATACATATTTTTTAAACAAATTTGTTTCGAAAGTGTCCTTTCTTGCCCTCCTCTAGGATACCCAATCTTAACGAAACTATAAATAAATATACTTCTATATAAAACAAAGATGGGAACGAAAAAAAGAAAGCTCTCTGTTTTCGCTCCTTACCTTCATACTACTATGCCTTTTTGGCCCGGCTTGCGATAAATTCCGCTTTGCGAGCAAACTGAAGCAGCGCTTTTTCTCCTGCTCCTTTTATCGTCACATATGCCGGCTGCCCGTCCACTTCTCTCATTTGAATCGATACGCTCTGCCGCTGGTAATGAACCTTAATAATGTCTTCGGCATTAATATTCACGAATGGAAACCCCTGCGAAGCGAATCCCATAAAGATGCTTTTGCTGTATACGATAACATCCATCTCGGTTGTGTGTACGTTATCGTTATGTACAACTTCCTTTACTTTTCCCTGCCAGAGCGGCACATCGAAATGCTGCGGTCCAATGCTTACAACATCACTTTTGCCCGGTTTTCTTCTGGTTAGCGCAAAGAAAGCCAGAATAAACAGCATAACCGAAATCGACATCGCCGCGCTGACATACATGATCGCCTCTTTCATGTCCATCTCCTCACTCTGTCCCTTTTGCCTTTAATCTTAGCACTTTTCTATCTTACGATGGCAGTGGACGCCAATTTGTAACTTTCTTTTTTCTTTCTTTAAAGGTCTCCGGAAAAAGCCGTACCATTCACCTGAATTTTTTGTATAATGTAGGCAAGGAATTTCGGAAAAACGGGGTGATATAATGGAGTTTTTCTGTCCTCCCTGTCAAAAGATCATCGACGATTCCCACCCTCTTTGCCACAAGGCGCAGGCCTGGTTCCACGAAGCGGACGGCAAGAAACTTTGGCGCATCCGCCAGCTCAATCAATATGCGTACCAGTACGTTACAGACGAAGAATATGCCCATCTGTATGTCGGAAACCCTATTGTTTTATCAGAGGCACGCTGCTGGAGCCGCTTTGACGGCAGATCCTGTACCGGGATCGACTCACGCGGCGAACGCACTTCGATTTTTGAATAAGCTCATGAGAAAAACTCGCGGGCGTGGCCGCTCGCGAGTTTTTCTTCGCTTATGAATGGAAGGAAAGGGAAAGAGGAAATGAGATCCAGG
>NZ_DFMZ01000001.1:0-4499 GCF_002375825.1 Aneurinibacillus sp. UBA3580 | reverse complement strand
GTACCACAAAAGTCAGCCGCCTTCCCATCATTTTCATGACAGGGCTTGTGGCTAATTGGCCATGGTGGCTTTATCAGTGGAAGGCTCCGGCTTTTTGCCGGGAGGTGTTTCCTGATTCCCTTCCTGCGGCTTTTCTTCCTGTTTCTTCAATGGAGGGCGAACGAAATTCTGTTTGTTCTGTTCGCGCTCTTCCTTGTATTTTTCGTTCCGCTCTTTCTCTTCTTTTTTAATGACGCGTCCACCCTGCTGGGCCTGCTGCTGTTGTCCGTATCCCGAATTGTATTTCTTATCTTCTTCGGTCCGTTCCTTCTCTTTTTGCGCTTGCACACCCGCCTTATACTTCGTTTCTTCGACAATGAGCTTCGGAACGTTTCTCCACTTATCCTTCTGCTCCTGTGCCGTCAGCTTCGGAGCATGTTTAACCGGAGGATCTGTTCTGCGCTCGGTATGAACGGCTGCTGTTTGCTTTTTCTGTAGTTCCGGTTTCTTTTGTGGCGCTGTCCCCTGTTTTACCGGTTTTGCGGCAGTTTGAGCCTGTACAGGAATCGCTTGCTTCGGTTTAACCGGCTGCCCTTTCTTTAAGGCAGAAGGAACATTTGAATACTGAACGACGTTTGGAATGTTTTTAAAACCTCCTATTGCGGAAGAAACATCGCTAATACTCAAGCTGCGGATTTTATCTTCACTGACATCCTTATGGATGCGTTTCAAGGAATCGTACAGTGCGTAGCGTCCGGCAGATACGCCGAAGTCCTGAGCCTGTTTGCGTATCTCCTTTGTGCTCTCCATCATGGTAATGGTCAACTCATCCTGGCTGCCTGCGGTGAGATTCGGGATTTCCTTCTTCATAATCTGCAGCAGCTCTTGTGATGCACTCGGATCTTTTAAACCAACGGGTACAATCAACACATCGTGATTGGTTTTAAGAAATCCGTGCTGACGGGCTTCAGAGAGGATATTCTTCGTTACTTCCACCATCGTACGATCCTTCCATTCAACGTCTGAAAGCATCCGTTCCGCATCCTCGTTCAGCGCCTGCACGTCCGTCACTTCGTATTTCTCGTCCACTTCAAGTTCGAAGCTTGGATTAATATCGATAGAAACCGCGGCGTAAGCGGAGGCGAACACCATGTTCCACAACGGCAGTGCAGTAATCAGCAAAAGCAGACAGGCTGCCGCTATATATGTCCAATGTTTCCAGCCTTGCCGCTTACTCCGGATTGCAGTGCTTGTCTCAACCGTATGCGTAAATTCAATTTCATCGCCTTCCATAAGCGGCCCGTCATCAACAGGCGGAACTCTACAAAACTCCCCGTCGGATGTCATTACAATAAGATATTGTCCCCGTATCTCCAGTACGATGCCCTTCTTCTTCACTTGCAGGCTCCTCCTTTCCTTCTGCTTCATCTATCTGAATGTAGGAGCGTAAGTACTGATAGTTCTCGATAAAGATAAGTGTAATCGCCACAATATAGTTTCGATTTCTTTCCACTGTTTTACGGGAAAAGGAAATAAACTGAAGAAGGTATTTAACTGGAATTTTCTTCTTCATAAGAAACGACTCCCGCAATTTCTCGTTATCTGCAATCATCCGGGCAATGCGAATCATATTATTTCGGGCATCTGCATGCCGGGGCGTATATTCAGGGAGATCTTCCAATACAATATCAAATTCACGGAGGCGTTCACGGTAGTGCAGGATTTCTTCCCGCCGCATGTCCGCTTCACGTTCCGCCTGGTATTGTTCAACCGCTACCTGCACATCCCAAACATTGTATTCAGGTGATTCGGGATCCGCAGCTTCGTCAAAAGAAACGAACGAGGCACGCTGTTTATTCTTACGAATGTAATCTATGACACGCCTGCGTATCACAAGATCCGCGAACGACAAAAAGTTGCCGCCCTTCTCGCTGGAATACTGTGATATCGCTTCGTTAAATGCTTCTAGTCCAACACTGAATTCTTCATCATGGCTCTGGTGAATATATCGTTTGCACACTTTTGAAACGACCGTTCCGATGAACGGCCGATACTGCTGAAGCAATTCGTTGCGCAACTCGTCTTCGCCCTGGTGGATTCTCTCAACTGTTTGATGAAGGTGCTCAGTCTCTTCGTTCTCCTGTAGATGTTTCTCTTTTCGGCGCCATTTTCCCAGGAAAAGTGTGAGTAACAAGGATGTTCACCTCGCTTTATACTTATTCGCGCATTTCATTTCTTTTTAGGGGGGAAATCACGCGTTTTTGCCGCGAAAATCATGAGAAAAGAAAGAAGATCCGGGGAAGAAAAAGACCTTCACCTTTTTCTACATTAAAATCCTCTCCTCATTATAACGGTAAAAACAAAAGAAAAGTCGCCTTTCTTTCTCTATTAACCACAAGAGATATTTCGGCGACTCATCATAAAACAGCTTTCTTTATTTTTCAAGCCCCTGATAGGGGTTACGGCAAAGTTTTATTACTCTGGGCTTCCCAGCGGCTCAAGCGCTGGCTTAGCTTATTTAATCTCCGCTTCAACTCATTGCTCCACGCCTCATCCTCCAACTGCTTGGCAATGGACATTAAGTCCAGCGCATTGTCAATTTGGGTACGGAGAATATATGAAATGTTTCCATTATCAATGGAAACGCAGTTCTCAAATATTCTATCAACGTGCTCCCCTGTTACGTATTCACGAAAATCAACCTCGGGAGCTAAATCAGCTTGCGCGTACTCTGACAATATGTCATACTCTTCCTCAATCCCTGGATGAACATCAATACGATTACACACAGGGCAGTAAAGAATGGGGACATTGTGGATTTGCGTTCTGAAGTGACGCAAACTGCCGAGCGCGCCGATCATACTGGCTCCGCAGCAAAAACTCATCCGGACTCCTCCTTTATCTATACAGCTACGCTACAAAAACATCTATTTCCTATTTTAGCGATAGACTTTCTATTTGCCTACATGTAAATCGCTGGAATTTTCTATAAGCTTCTCTATGATAATTTCTCTACTACCTTTTTGGTTTTTGCATTGACTTTCTATTTATTCTACCACACATAAAGAGTCAAGCGCAGAATTTGGTGTTAAACCCAATTTTTTATTTTCATCCGCCTTTACCTTAAACACAAAAAAAGAAGCGGGTTTCCCCGCCTCTAGCACCAGCCCCAATCGCAATCTTCAACATAGCTGGATGGATGAACGATGTCGGCCGAATCAATGCGAAAAATTCGCTGCTGATCCACCGCGTATCCGGCATTCATCGTGCAGGAGGCCGCATCAAAGGGGACGTGGCCAATCTCCTGCCCATTCAACGTCAGGACAATACAATCTTCCGTCACTTCACCACGCACTTTGTTTGTGATATCAATCCGATTTACATCAGGTTGCTGTGACATGAAAATCCCTCCGATACAAAAAGATAATCATAGTATGCCGGTTTACACGGTTTTTTACTCGCTTTCCACCACAAAAAAAGCAGCTTCAAACATAGGAAGCCACTTTTTTGAGTTTCTATTCCTTTACCATCTCTTCATAAGCGGAAGCATCCATCAACTTGCCTATTTCGCTTTCATCCGCGATTTCTACCACGATCATCCACGCTTTCTCATACGGAGACTCATTCACCAGCTCCGGTGAATCTTCCAGGTCGCCATTCACTTCCACTACTTTGCCGCTAACCGGCGCGTACAGCTCCGATACCGTCTTTACGGATTCCACACTACCGAACGGTTCATCTTGCTTTATTTCGTCACCTACGGACGGGAGTTCTACAAACACGATATCGCCCAGCTCAGACTGTGCAAAGTCGGTAATTCCGATGTATGCTTTCTTTCCTTCCAGACGTACCCATTCGTGTTCTTTGCTGTATTTCAGATTGGTTGGCAAATTCATTGTTCCGATTCCTCCTTCTGTCCTGTCCGGACTATTGTTCAGCTTCTCCTGTCGTCAATACACGATCCAGGCGCTTCTCAAGCATCTTCAACCCTTTTTCACCGGCCTGATAATGCCGAAGCTTCTGCTCCTTGTCAAAGACATAGTAAGCGGGAACATACTGATTCTCATAGGCATCCACCAGCTTATAGCTGTTATCGATGGCAACAGGATGAATTAATTCATACTGCTGAATCGCTTCTTTTACCGGTCCGGTTTCCATATCTTTCTCCGAACGCGGCATATGGACGCTGATAACCCGCAGACCCTGATCTTTGTAACGATCACGCCAATCGTTCAGCTGCGGCAGCGTCTCCTTGCAGGTATGGCAGCTGATTGACCAGTAATGGACAAGCGTGGGTGAGCCTTTCAGCTCTTCTTTTGTCACTTCTCCGTTCACCCACTCCGTCACCCCGGTAAACTCCGGCATTTCTTCACGCAATTTCATGAAAACGCCTCCTTAAAATAAAGCGAATCGGCTTTTCTTCCACTTCTTATTATAGGAAATAGATCGATGAAGTATGCGTGAAAGCAGTACACAGCGCAAAAAAGGATGTTAAATTAAGAAAAACTCGCGGGCGTTGC
>NZ_DFMZ01000023.1:66258-67124 GCF_002375825.1 Aneurinibacillus sp. UBA3580 | reverse complement strand
TCGCGCTCATGCCAGAGCGGCACATTTTCGTAGGCAGAAATCATATGTCCGCGAATAACACGGGCAAGCCCGGACATATTCTCGCTGCCAATCGGATTGCGTTTGTGCGGCATGGCAGACGACCCTTTCTGCCCTTTTGCGAATGCTTCTTCCACTTCGCGCGTTTCGCTCTTTTGCAAGCCGCGCACTTCCACCGCGAATTTATCGATAGAGGTTGCAATCAGTGCCAGTGTCGCCATGTATTCAGCATGACGGTCGCGCTGCAGTGTCTGCGTGGAAATCGGAGCCGGTTTCAATCCCAATTTTTTGCACACATACTCCTCCACGAACGGATCGATGTTGGCGTATGTCCCGACCGCTCCCGAAATCTTTCCATATGCAATCGTTTCTTTCACGCGACGGAACCGCTCCAGATTCCGCTTCATTTCTTCGTACCAGAGCGCCATCTTCAAGCCGAATGTTGTCGGCTCGGCATGCACGCCATGCGTACGCCCCATCATCACCGTGTATTTGTGCTCCTGCGCCTTTTCCTTCAGAATGTCGACGAAACGAACCAAATCCTGCTCGATGATTTCATTTGCCTGCAGCAGCAAGTACGACAGCGCTGTATCCACTACATCCGTAGATGTCAGACCATAGTGAATCCATTTCTTCTCGTCACCTTCAATTGTTTCGGAGACGGCCCGCGTAAAAGCCACCACATCATGGCGCGTTTCCTGCTCGATTTCGTAGATGCGGTTTACGTCAAAGCTGGCGTTTTTCCAAAGCTTTTCTACATCTTCCTTCGGAATAACGCCAAGCTCGGCCCAGGCTTCACAGGCCAGAATCTCGACCTTCAACCAGGCCTTGAATTTGTTTTCCTCTGT